>JAATGB010000005.1 GCA_015654945.1 Lactobacillales bacterium
AATAAAAATATTGATAACGCTTTCTATCTGTAGTATACTAGGAAACAAGAGGAATTGTTACTGTTTAATCAGGCATGACCTAAATAAGGCCCAAAATACGCGACTATTTTGGTATTTATTTAGGTTTTTTTGTTACAAAAAGGAGCGAAATGTCTTGAAAATTATCGAAAAAAGGATCAATAATAATGTCGTCCTCGCAAAAGAACAAGAGAACAAATTTATATTGTTGGGAAAGGGAATTGGTTTTCAAGTTTATCCGGGTGAAAAGATCAAAGAAGAGATGATCGAGCAAATCTTTGTTCCAACAGAATACTTTAATCTACAAAGTGTTGCGCGCTTGCTGGTTCATTCTTCTAGAAAAGAAATTCATTTGGTGCAACAAATTATCAAAATGGGTGAAAAAATATTAGAAAAAAAACTCAATGATAATTTAAGAATTACCTTACTTGACCATCTTCATTTTTCGTTTGAACGCTATGAAAGAAAGCTGGAAATGCAAAGCTCCATTGAATGGGAAATTAAAAACATGTACCCAAAAGAAGTTAAAATTGGCGAAAAAGCACTGGAATTAATTGAAAAAGAAACAGGGAAAAAATTACCGGCAGCGGAATGCGTATTTATTGCACTTCATTTTATTAACGCGCAATTTGAGCAAGAGTCAATGAACGATACCTTGGTTTTTACGGAAATTATCGAGCGAATTGATCGGATTATTACCTATCATTTTCAGCTGGAAATCGATAAAAATACGGTTGATTATCAACGGTTTTTAACGCACATTCGCTATTATTTAATTCGGCAAAAAAATCAGCAAATGTTACATTCTGGAAATGCACAATTATTACGAACAGTGCGGGAGCAATTCCCAGAAGAAGAACGATGTGTCAAAAAAATTGTAAAATATATTGATTTGGAGCATGGTTGGCAAACGAGTACAGAAGAACAGCTGTATCTAATTTTGCATGTCAACCGCTTAATCAGATCGGTATAAAAATCAGGGAATCGTTACGGTTTGGCCGGCATAACCCAAGAAATCAGTGCTTTGCTGGTTTTTTGGGTTTTTTATTTATAGTAAAAGGAGGAGAAAAAAGTGGAAAATAAGTTGTTAGCGGAGAAAATTATCTCTTTGGTAGGGGGAAAAGAAAATATCGTGGCGCTCACGCATTGTGTCACAAGGTTACGTTTCCAGTTGAAAAGGACGGATTTGGTTCAAGTGAAAAAATTAGAACAAGTCGAAGATGTTATGGGCTGCCAAGATCAGGGGGGACAATACCAGGTCATTATCGGCGGAAAAGTGGGGAAGGTCTATCAAGAGGTGATCAAACTGATGCCAGAGCTGGCTGGGGAGAGTTCACTAATTGAGGCGCAGGTAGAAAAAAAATCATGGGGTAATCGAATAATAGAAACTTTATCCGCTATTTTGATTCCTAGTTTAGCGCCTGTTGTTGGTGGAGGGATGTTAAAAGGCTTCCTCTATCTTTTTACTACTTTTTCGCTGATTAGCATGGAAGGAGGAACCTATTATTTACTAAATATTGCCTCGGACTGTATGTTTTATTTCTTTCCTTTTCTTTTAGCGGTAAGTGCTGCCAAAAAATTTCGTACAAATGAATATATGTCGATTGCTTTAGCTGGCGCGTTAATGTATCCGAGTATTTTGGAAGTCGCCAAAGTGGGTGAAGTCACGAGCTTTAAATTTTTAAATATTGTGCCAATTCCCCTTATTAATTATAGTAACTCAATTGTACCAATCATCTTGTCTGTGTGGCTACTTAGTTATGTTTATCGCTTTTTTGAAGAATATGTTCCGGCGATGGTGACGATTATTTTTACCCCTTTATTGACGTTGCTTGTCATGACTCCGATCATGTTGTTTGCGCTTGCCCCTTTAGGTTTTTATATTGGCGAATACGTGGCGAAGGGCATTGGTTGGCTCATTGATTTTTCTCCTTGGCTCGCTGGTTTTATCATTGGTGCGAGTCGTCCTTTATTAGTCTTAGCGGGTATGCATCATGCAATTCGGCCAATTACGCAACAGCAGATTTCTACCTATGGTTTTTCAACGATGGGACCAATGAATTTTATGAGTACGATGGCACAAGCAACCGCTTGTTTTGCGATTTATTATTTAATTAAAGATAAAAAAATGAAGCAAGTGGCAATGTCGTCTACGATTTCAGGCTATCTTGGGATCACAGAACCCGCTTTGTATGGTGTGCTGACAAAATACAAAGCAGCCTTTTTAGGTGCTTCCATTGGTGGGGGGCTGGGTTCGGCTGTTGGCGCTCTTTTGGGTGCGCGCTCTTATGCACCAGCAATGCCAAGCGTCTTATCCGTTCCTGTTTTTTTAGGGGAAGGATTTGTCGGATTTGTGATTGGTTGTATTGTCACTATTGGATCAACGCTGGTTGTGACCTTTGTCTTAGGAAAGACGCTAGGTGTCGAAGAGCGTAACCAGAAGCAAATAGTCGAAACCACTGCAATATTTAGTCCAGTAGATGGGGAGGTGTACCCAATCACAGAGGTGAGTGATTCAACCTTTGGAAGCGAAGTTATGGGAAGCGGCATTGCGATTCGTCCAGAAGGTACGGGGATTTATGCACCTGTAAATGGGGAAATTGCAACAATTTTTAGAACCAAGCATGCAATTGGATTGATTTCGGAAGAAGGACTAGAAATTCTTTTGCATATCGGAATTGATACAGTCAAGCTGGAGGGCAAATATTTTGATTGTTTGTGCAAAGAGGGGCAAAAAGTAAAAATGGGCGAGCTCTTGCTGCAGTTTAATCGAGAAAAAATCAGTCAATTGGGCTATGACACAACAGTATTAACGATACTCACCAATAGTGATAAGTATCTGGATGTTACCAAAGAATTTGAAAGTGGCAAGATTTTTCATTCAGAAAAAATCATGGAGGTGTCTCGTTGAATAGAAATAAGAAGGAGCGATGTGAAATGAAAATTATCGTTACAAAGGATTATGCAGAGCTAGGGAAAGTTGTTTCGCAGCAATTGTTGGGACACATGTTTACGAAAAATAGCCGGGTTAATTTGGCAATTACGGCAGGAAAAACGCCAGAAGAAGTGTATCGTCATTTAGTTCCCGAGGTGAAAAGGAAAAATTATCTAAATCATGTTCATTATTATAATTTTGACGAAATTCCGCACAAAAAATTGATGAAAGAAGGCATCACAACGACTGATTTGCGTAGCTTGTATTTTCAACCGGCAGAAATTGCAGAAACGCATATTCATGTATTAGATGAAACAAACTATCAGGAACAAGACCTGCGATTAGCGCAAGCTGGCGGGTTAGATGCTATTTTACTAGGAATTGGGGAAGATGGTCACTACTGTGGAAATTTGCCAGGCACGACAACGATCAATGATTATACAACGAAGGTTCCTTGCGATGAAGAGATGAAACAACAACTGCAAGGGCATTTTGAAGATTCGGCAGATATCCCAGATGCATATGTAACAATGGGACCTAAAAGCATTATGGCGGCAAAACATCTGATTTTGATCGCTAATGGGAAGCGAAAAGCAGAAATTATGCGCCGCTTTTTACAAGAGGAGATTTCGGCTGCACTCCCTGCTTCTATTTTGAAATTACACGGCAATCTAACGGTTATTATGGATCAAGAGGCAGCATCGAAGCTTTAAACAAGCGCTTGATAGGCTACACGAATTTTCTCGTGTAGTTTTTCTTTTTCTGCTTCGGTGATAAATGCGCCATCTATGGCATAATGATTCGTTGCTTCAAAAGTTTCAAACGATAAGGCGTACCAATTTGCTAATTGCAAATATTCATCTGTGAGAGTTGTTCCGGAAACGGTTCGATTGTCCGTATTAATACAAAGGTGGAGTCCCGCTGCTAAAAATTTCATGAAAGGGTAGGCTTCTTTTGATGCAACTGTCTTTGTTTGCAGGTTGCTCGTCGGACACATTTCAATTAAAATCTTTTGCGCCACACATTCTTGAATCAACTCAGGATCATTTTCCAACGCAATTCCATGACCAATCCTTTTTGCGCCTAATTCAATGGAGGTTCGAACGTTTTGGGCACAGCCGCATTCACCTGCGTGTAAAGTCAAAGGAATCGCATAATCTTTTGCTAACGAGAGCATTTCTGTAAATAATTCTGGCGGATAATGCAATTCATCACCAGCCAAATCGACGCCGACAACTCCTTTTTTAAAAAAATGATTGGCTGTTTGAACGACAGGAATATTTTGTGCGGCAGTATGGTGGCGCATGCCACAAAGTAACGCATTACTTTTGACGCCAAACGCTTCTTCGCCCTTTTTAAGCCCTTTTAAAACCGCTTCTACTACTTCAATATGTGACAGTCCTTTACGTGTGGAAAGTGTAGGAGCAAATCGAACTTCAATATAAAGAACATTTTCTTGGGC
>JAATGB010000098.1 GCA_015654945.1 Lactobacillales bacterium
TATGTTGATCGCGACAATGAAGGGAAGGGTACGTTACAACGTTCGAAGAAAAAATCATTTGATTGGTACCAAAAAGTGATTGCTTCTAATGGACAAGATATTAATTAAATTACAAGGAATGAATGAGAAGACTATTTTTTCTACTCATTTATTCCTTTTTGTATTGTTCGGTATTGAAGAACAAAAACGTTCGGATATAGCTATTATCCAGTCTGTTTTATCTATGTTAGGATAAACTTATATTAGTTTAAAGGAGGAATTAGATGGAAACTATTTCGACTATTTTATTAGTAACTATTTTTGTCGTAGGCGTGTATGTCTTTTTTTTATTGCAAAAAAAACATGTTGCTTTTTCGAAACGGGTACTGTGGGCGCTAGTAGTTGGAATTGTGTTTGGAATTATTATTCAAGTTATTTTTGGAACAGATAGTAGCACAACTACGACCGCAATCGACTGGATAAATATTGTTGGCGGAGGGTATGTCAGTCTGCTGCAAATGTTAATTATGCCACTGGTGTTTATCTCTATTGTCCATGCCTTTATAAAGCTAGAGTTATCAAAGAAGTTAGCGAAAATTAGTTTTACGGTGATTGCGACACTGTTAGGAACGACAGCGATTGCCGCTTTAATTGGCGTGCTCAGTGTTTTGATCTTTGGCTTGCAAAACGCAACTTTTGCGAAGGGAACAGAAGAGGCAGCTAGAATTTCAGAAATTACCACGACACAAGAAAGCGTGAAAGGTGTCACGCTACCGCAGCAAATTCTAAGCTTTTTTCCTAAAAATATTTTTTCTGATTTAGCCGGAACACGCGCAACCAGTACGATTGCTGTTGTTATTTTTGCAGTTTTTGTCGGAGTAGCTTTTCTAGGAATCAAGAAAAAAGCAAAAAATGAAGCACTCTTTTTTGAGCAATTGATCGAAAGCTTTTACAAAATTATTATGCGGATCGTTACGCTGGTTTTACGGCTAACACCTTATGGAATCTTTGCACTAATGACAAAAGTTATCGCGACAAGCGACGTTCTTGCAATAATTGATTTGGGTAAATTTCTTCTTGCTTCTTATGTTGCGTTGCTCGCAGTATTTGTTGTTCATCTGTTGATTTTGGTCAGTGTTAAAGTTCAACCGATTCAATATATAAAAAAAGCTTTCCCGGCATTAAGCTTTGCATTTACTTCTCGTTCTAGTGCGGGGACCTTGCCCTTGAATGTGGAAACGCAAGTAAAATCATTGGGGGTTGAAGAAACGATTGCTAATTTTTCCGCTAGTTTTGGTCTTTCGATTGGTCAAAATGGTTGTGCGGGGGTTTATCCTGCAATGTTAGCTGCAATTGTCGCACCGTCTCAAGGGATCGAGATATTCAGTGTCTCTTATATCCTTTTGATTGTCGCGGTGGTGACGATTAGTTCACTTGGTGTTGCAGGAGTAGGTGGGGGCGCTACTTTTGCCTCATTGATTGTCCTAGGTACTTTAAATTTACCAGTCGCAATTGTGGGGTTAGTTATTTCCGTCGAACCGCTAATTGATATGATGCGCACAGCAGTGAATGTAAGTGACACCATGGTTGCGGGTATCGTTACAAGCAGAAGACTAGGTGAATTAAACGAAGAAATTCTTTATGATAACCAAGCTTTGATCGAAGAAGGTATATAAGAATAAGATTTATAGAAGAACATTAGCTGAAAAGAAAAATAATTATCTCTTAGTGAAGGGTGCTAAGAGATAGTTTTTTTATTTAATAACAGCTTTACTTTTCCATTGTTAAAATTTAAAAAGGTAACTTGCTTGTATTTAAGGATATTGTAAAGTAACATAAGAGGAAATAGGGATAATGGGAGAGCTTGGTTAAATGAATATTCAACAATTAAAATATGTCGTCGAAGTTGAAAAGGAAAAAACAATTCGAGGTGCATCCAAAAAATTATTTATCGCGCAATCTAGTTTATCAACGGCAATTAAAGATCTAGAAGAAGAAATCGGTATTTCAATATTTATTCGATCTAAAAAAGGCGTGACAGTAACAAAAGAGGGTGCGGAGTTTATTGAATATGCCAAACAAGTCTTGGCGCAATTGAATGTAATTGAAGAAACGTATATCAAAAAAACACTTTCAGAGAAACGTTTTTCCGTATCTAGCCAGCATTATGATTTTGCTTCTGAGGCATTTTCTCGACTAATTAATGAAATTGAAGAACAAAATCACGAAGCAAAGTTTACTTTCCGTTTATTAGAAACGGACACAAAAAAAGTCTTGCGAGATGTTTACACAAATATCAGTGAAATTGGGCTTATTTACATTAGTGAATTTAATGAAAAAGTCTTATATCGATTAATCGAAAGCTATGGTCTAAAATTTGAAGCCTTATTTGAATTCCAACCAAAAGTTTTTTTAGGGAGAAATCATCCTTTAGCGGATAAAGACATAATAACCTATCAGGATTTAGCTGAATATCCAGCCTTAACTTTTGAGCAATCTGAAGATAATTCTTACCAATTTTCAGAAGAGCCACTTGAAATCCAAAATCATAATAAAAAAGTTTTGGTCAGCGATCGAACGACTGCGATTAACTTGTTGGTCGGCTCAAACTGTTACTTAACAGGATCGGGAATTATGCGCAGTGAATTGACTCGGAATATGCTCGTTTCAATTCCCTTAAATAGCCAAACAAATCATGTGATCGGTCTGATTTCAACAAACAAGAAAGAAATTTCAACTTTAGCGAAACATTATATTGAAATCATTCAAAGTGTTATAAAAGAACGTTCAGATATTTAATTAATAAAAAAGAAACCTCTTTTTTTGCGTAAGCTATTAGTAGAAGCGACTAAAAGGAGGCGTTTTTTTGTGTGAAGCAGAACAAAATAAAGAATTGGCGAATGATAATTTTCCACGAGAGCGCTTAGAAAAGTACGGTGAAAAGGCGCTTTCTTATCAAGAGTTGCTTGCGATCATTTTGCGAACGGGCTATAAAGAAAAACATGTCATGGAACTCTCTTTGCATATCCTTTACTATTTTGATAGTTTATTTGATTTAAAAATGGCTCCTTTAGAAGAGCTGCAAAAAATCAAAGGAATTGGGCGGGTAAAAGCGATTGAGATTAAGGCCGCTATTGAATTAGGCCTGAGATTGGCAAAAGCAACTCAAATTAAATATGGAAAAATAACTTCAAGCAAAGAAATTGGTGCGCTGATGCTAGAAGAATTAGGCGAATTAAAACAAGAACATTTAGTTGCGGTTTACTTGAATACGAAAAACGAAGTGCTAAAAAAAGAAACCATTTTTATTGGTTCGCTCAATCAGTCCATCGCACATCCGCGAGAAATTTTTAAAGGTGCAGTCAAATATTCAGCAGCGAGAATTATTTTAGCGCATAATCACCCTTCAGGAAATCCAACACCGTCGCGAAACGATAAGATTTTCACGAAAAGAATTATGGAGTGTGGTGATTTAATGGGGATTGATGTGTTGGATCATTTTGTGATTGGCGAGAATGAGTATATCAGTTTACGAGAAGTCGGTGTTGTCTACTGATTTTAATCTATTTACTTGCAATTGTTTTATAAATGCGGTATCATAACATTGTAATTTTGTTTGGTAGATATTCATAGAAGTTGTTTTATAGGTATTGTTCCAAGACACCTCTATCGTACTATAAGCAAGTATTACAATAATTATGTGCTAAAGGCACGAGGAGGAAACGTAACATGGCTCAAGGAACAGTAAAATGGTTTAACGCAGAAAAAGGTTTTGGATTTATCCAACAAGAAGATGGCGCAGATGTATTTGTACATTTTTCAGCAATCCAAGGAGACGGTTTTAAATCTTTAGAAGAAGGTCAATCTGTGACTTTTGATATTGAAGAAAGCGACCGTGGCCCTCAAGCTGCTAACGTTGAAAAAAACTAATTTAAATAAAAACTAGTTAACCTCTTGATCTTTTAAGATCAAGAGGTTTTTTGGTTAAAAAAATAACTCTAAGATAAGAAAGCATCTTAGAGTTATTTTTTAATCAAGTTCCATAATCATTGGTAAAATCATTGGATGTCGTTCTGTTTTTTCAATTAAGAAAGGCTGTAGTGAGTCAACAATTGCAGTATGTAAAGCTGCTTCGTCACAGTTAGGTTCCTTCAATGCTTTTCGAATGGCGTGAAAGAGGATCCGCTGTCCTTCATTAATTAGTTCGCCAGATTCACGCATGTAGATAAATCCTCTTGATAGAATATCTGGACCAGCTAAAATTTCTTGTTTTTTATAATCAACAGTTGCAACCGCTAAGACAAGCCCTTCTTCGGATAAAATGCGACGATCACGTAACACAATATTTCCGATATCGCCCACACCATTGCCATCGACATAAACATCACCTGCGTTAAAATGACCAGCAACACGTGCCGTTTCTGGAGTGAGGGCTAACATGTCACCATTACCCAAAATGAAGCAATCCTCCTTTGGAACACCGACCGCTTCCGCTAATTGTGAATGGATTTTCAGCATCCGATATTCACCATGAACTGGGATAAAGAATTTCGGCTTCATTAAACGGAGCATCAATTTTTGTTCTTGTTGACCGCCGTGACCAGAAGTATGAATGTTATTAATTTTACCATGGATAACATTAGCACCGGCTTCTGAAAGTAAGTTAATCAAATTATTGACACTTGCTGTGTTGCCAGGAATTGGTGAGCTTGAGAAGACAACAGTATCTCCAGGTTGAATCGAAATTTGGCGATGGGTGCCGTTCGCAATTCGGCTAAGAGCAGCCATGGGTTCTCCTTGCGAACCAGTACAGAGGATCATCGTTTCATTTGCTGGTAAATGGTTAATTTCTTTTGCTTCAACAAACGAATCCGCAGGAACTTTGATATAGCCTAATTTTTGGCCATTAACAACCGCATTTTCCATGCTACGTCCAAAAACGGCAATTTTGCGGCCAGTTTTGACAGCGGCTTCCGCCGTTTGCTGCAACCGAGAAATATTAGAAGCAAAAGTAGCAAAAATAATCCTTCCTTCGACTTTTTCAAATATTTTTTGGATAGAATCTCCAATCAATGCTTCTGATTGTGTAAAGTTTGGAATTTCTGCATTTGTACTATCAGATAGTAGACACAAAACACCTTCTTCTCCAATGCGAGCCATTCTATGCAGATTGGCTGGTTCACCAACTGGAGTAAAATCAAATTTAAAATCACCGGTACAAACTATATTACCAGAAGGTGTTTTAATTACGACACCTAAAGCATCTGGAATACTATGCGTTGTACGGAAAAAAGTCACCGAGGTTTTTCTGAATTTAATAACCGTATCTTCACCAATTTCATGAAGCTCAGCATCTCTTAGTAAACCATGTTCTTCTAATTTATTTGTAATTAGAGCCAATGCAAGTGGTCCAGCGTAAATCGGGATATTTGCTTGACGTAGCAAATAAGGAATTCCGCCGATATGATCTTCATGCCCATGAGTGATGACAAGTGCTTTCACTTTATTTAGGTTTTGGACAATATAGCTATAATCGGGAATCACATAATCAATTCCAAGTAAATCATCCTCCGGAAATTTAATACCCGCATCGACAATAATAATTTCGTCTTGAAATTGTACCCCGTACGTATTTTTTCCAATTTCGCCTAAACCACCTAAAGCGAAAACACCTGTTTCGTTATTTTTAATTGAAGGTTTCATAACTAGTTGAACTCCGATATTTCAAAATTGACATGTTGTTTTTCATATTCAAGATGATTTCCATCTAATTCTTGAATAAATTCAATATTATACGGGGTATTGTCTTCGATTTTGATGCGCGCCGTTACTTCGTTTTCGGCTTCCAAATACAGACATTGTGTTTGCTCTCTTTTTGGATTTCTTACTTTTGTTTCTTGGTAATAGACTTTAAAAATCATATATATTTCTCCTTTATGCATAAATTATGCAGATTTATTTTATTTTAAACACAACAAAATTAGGTGCTTTACACCTGATTTTTTAAACCATCATAACTGGAACGTTAATGATGAAATGAAACCTCGTCTTTGTTTCATTTTGTCTGTATGTTTGCTCACATAATAAACCGTTTCTGCTTGCTGTGCTGTGTAACAATTACAAATATTCTATCACAAGTTTGAAAATAAGTATAGAAAGTTAGTTTTTTCCTACTTAAATTTTTATAAACATATATAAAACGTATTTTACTTAAAAGCACGGATATGTTACATTAAATGGAGTGAAAGGGTGGTATAAATGAAGTTAATGTGGCGCTATGTCATTCAACATAAGGTATTACTTCTTTGTAATTTTATTTGTGTGTTCGGTTTTATCATTATTGAATTGGGTTTGCCAACTTTACTCGCAAGTATGCTCGATGTCGGTGTAGCAAATCGTGATTTTGACTACGTAAAAAAAATGGGCATATGGATGATTCTCATCACTATTTTTGGTGTAGTCTTGAATATTTTATTGACTTTTTTCGGTCAAAAAATTACGACAACCATTATTCGAGAAATTCGCGATGATATGTTTGAAAATATTCAGACCTTTTCACATCAAGAATATGAAAAATTTGGAATTTCTTCTTTGATCACACGCACGACCAATGATGCTTATCAAGTCATGATTTTTTTAGGAATGGTTCTAAGAACTGGGATTATGACTCCCATGATGTTTACAGTTAGTTTATACATGATTATGCGTACAAGTCCGTTTTTATCGATCTTTGTGTTTACGGCGATTCCATTATTATTACTCGGCGTTGTTTTCATTGGTAAAATTTCGGAACCACTCTCGCGTAAACAGCAAAAAAATCTAGATGGAATCAACATGATTTTACGTGAAAATTTATCAGGATTACGTGTGATCAGAGCGTTTGTCAATGAAAAATTTGAGGAGAAGCGTTTTGAAAAAGTGAATCAAGCGTATGCTGAAAGCTCGAAGAAACTATTTAAATTAACTGCAGTTGCACAGCCAGCCTTCTTTTTCTTATTTAATATTATTATGGTTTTCATTATTTGGTTCGGATCGATCCAAATTGATACGGGGAGTCTGGCAATTGGTACTTTAATTGCGTTTATTGAATATATTTTTCATGCACTTTTTTCTTTCATGCTGTTTGCTTCGGTGTTCATGCTATATCCACGCGCAGCTGTTTCTGCACAACGAATTCAAGAAATTCTCGATGTGAAAACCGCAATTTCCGAAAACCTAGCCGGCGTAAAGAAAACTGCTACAAATGGCTATCTTGAATTTAACCAAGTAACCTTTGCCTATCCAGGACATGCAGAAAGCCCAGTGATTCGAGACGTTAGTTTTACTGCAAGTCCGGGTGAAACAGTTGCCTTTATTGGTAGCACTGGTAGCGGAAAATCAACGTTAGTTCAACTAATTCCTCGGTTTTATGATGTAACGAAAGGGACAATCACAGTTGATGGCGTAGATGTCAAAGACTATTCGTTGGCTGCTCTGCGTGAAAAAATTGGCTATATTCCACAAAAAGCGCTTTTGTTTACAGGAACCATTAAAGAAAATTTATTATATGGCAAGAAGGATGCCACGCAGGAAGAGTTAGAAGAAGCGATTGAAATTGCCCAAGCCAAAGAATTTGTTGAGCGAAAAGCCGATCAATACGATGAATTTTTATCTGAAGGCGGAGCTAATTTTTCTGGTGGTCAAAAGCAGCGTTTGTCAATTGCGCGCGCGATTATCCGAAAACCCGCTGTTTATATTTTTGATGATAGCTTTTCTGCACTGGATTATCGAACGGATGCACAATTGCGCCAGCGTTTGAAAAAGGAAACAACACATTCAACCGTTTTAATTGTCGCGCAGCGAGTAGGAACGATTATGAATGCAGATAAGATTGTTGTTTTAGATGAAGGAAATGTAGTAGGAATAGGTACACATCGAGAGCTGTTGGCAAGTTGTTCAATCTACTATGACATTGCCCGTTCACAATTATCAGAGGAGGAGTTAAAATGAAACAAAGTCTTTCTTCTCTCACACGACTAGGGGGCTATATCAAAAAATATCGCATTCTTTTTTATGCCTCTTTACTGTTTACTTTTTTAACCGTTGTATTTAACGCTCTATCTCCTTATGTAACGGGCCTGCCGATTACGGAGATTACGAAAAATATTACCCAGAAGGAAGCCGTGAATTTTCCTTATATTCAAAAAATGATAGGGTTGATTTTGCTTGTAGGCGTTGCTTATTGTTGTACGCAATTTTTGTCTAACTATTTAATGACAAATGTGGTGCAAAATGCGATGAAAGATCTGCGTAAAGATATTGATGAAAAAATTAATCGACTCCCTGTTTCTTATTTCGATAAGCGACAACAAGGGGATGTACTGTCAAAAATGACGAATGATGTTGATGCAATCAGTAATGCACTCCAGCAGAGTTTTATTCCGATTATTAATGCGTTGCTCGGGATTGTGATGGCTTTAGCGATGATGTTTTACATCAATACGATTATGGCTTTATTATCGATCATCATGATTCCAGCGTCACTCTTTATTTCTAGGAAAATTGTTAAGCTTTCACAAAAATATTTCAAAGGACAACAAGACGCTTTGGGAGAATTAAATGGTTATGTCCAAGAAAATATGACTGGTTTTAGTATTTTGAAACTTTATGGGCGGGAAAAAGAAGCGCTCAAAGGGTTTAGTCAGGTAAGCTATCGTTTATCTGATTTTGGATTTAAGTCAGCAGTTATTTCGGGTTTGATGATGCCGCTTGTTCAATTAACAGCATATGGTACATATATTGGTATGTCTGTTATCGGCTGTTTTTATATCATCCAAGGAACACTTGTCATTGGGAATTTGCAAGCCTTTATTCAATATATTTGGCAAGTGAGTCAACCTATGGGACAAATCACGCAATTATCAGCGGTGTTACAAAGTGCTTCAGCTGCGATTGATCGTGTTTTTTCGCTACTAGATGAACCAGAAGAGAATATTGAAGCTGAAATTTCAGAATTACCAAGCACTATTGAAGGAAATGTCTCATTTGAGCATGTGGCATTTGCCTATAATTCAAAGAAACCGTTAATTAAAGATTTGAGTTTTGAAGTGAAAAAAGGACAAATGGTCGCGATTGTAGGACCAACTGGGGCAGGGAAAACGACATTGATTAATTTACTAATGCGTTTCTATGATGTAAATAGCGGCGCCATTCGGATTGATGGTGTGGATACCAAACAAGTAAAACGAAGTAAAGTTCGAGCGTTATTTGGGATGGTATTGCAAGATGCATGGGTGTATCATGATTCCATTGATGAAAATATTCGTTTTGGTAAGTTGGATGCCACAGAATATGAAGTAATTGATGCTGCAAAAACCGCGAATGTCGACCATTTTATTCGTACAATGTCTGATGGTTACGAAATGGAAATCAACGAAGAGGGTAGTAATATTTCACTTGGTCAAAAACAGCTTCTAACAATTGCACGTGCAATCATTTCTAATCCAAAGATCTTGATTTTGGATGAAGCAACAAGTTCAGTGGATACGCGTTTAGAAGCATTAATTCAAAAAGCAATGAAAACGGTCATGAAAGGCAGGACCAGTTTTGTGATTGCTCATCGTCTCTCAACGATTAGGGAAGCAGATCTAATTTTGGTTATGGATCAAGGGAATATTATTGAACAGGGTAACCATGAAAGCTTATTAGCGGAAAAAGGTTTTTATGAAAAGCTTTATCACAGTCAATTTACGGAAAACGAGAGCTAAAATAAAGAAGGAAGAATAAAGAGTTCTTCCTTCCTCGTATCTAAAAAAATAAAAAGAGACCATATTATTTTTAGAGTAGATGGAAATGACTCATTTTTATATTTAAAACGATCTTTTTTTGAATAAGGAGGAACTGAAAATGAAAAGAAGAACAAAAATTTTTTTGAGTATGCTGGTTATCTTGCTGCTTGCTGTTTTTGCAGTTGCAGGCTATGGCTTAAAAATCTATCTGGATGTGAAAGGAACAGCAAAAGAAATTTATGAAACGCCGACAAGAAAAAAATCAGCGAAGCGGGAGCAAGTGGTTGATTTGGAAAGTGGGGAACCTATTTCTGTGCTGTTATTAGGTGTAGATACTGGTGATCTTGGTCGAACAGAAACAGGTCGTTCAGATACGATGTTAGTGACTACCATTAACCCAGAAAAAAAACAAACAACGATAGTGAGTCTTGAACGTGACATTTATACAGAAATAGTTGGAAAAGGCACCAAAGATAAACTAAACCACGCATATGCATTCGGTGGTGTTAATATGGCGATTGCAAGCGTTGAAAATTTAGTTGATATTCCGATTGATCATTATGTTGTGATGAATATGAAAGGCTTTAAGCAATTAGTCGATGCGGTCAATGGGGTGGATGTTGAAAATACGTTAGATTTTACCTATGAAGGAACGACTTTTAACAAAGGAACGGTTCATCTTGATGGCAGTGACGCGCTTCGCTATACACGGATGCGCTATGACGATCCCAATGGGGACTACGGTCGACAAGAACGACAACGACAAGTCATTGCAGCAATTGTGAAAAAAGCTGTGAATGTATCGACCGTTACAAATTATAAAAATATTTTAGCAGCGATTGAAGCCAATACCAAAACAGATTTATCATGGGACAACTTTTTGAATTTAGAATCAAAATATCGATCTGCTCTTGCAAATATGACCTCTGATCATATCCAAGCTGTACCGGCTAGCCATAATAATGATGGAATTTCGTATCAAGATGTACCGAAAGAAGAACTGACACGCGTACAAAACCTACTGAAAACACAACTGAATATTCAGTGAGAGTCAAATTCCTTTGTTATTTTTTTGAAATTTTGCATATTATTTGTATAAAATTATGATATAACATACAATGTTTTCAAAGGAAAGTGAGGGAGTTTAAAAATGAAAAGGGTTAGTAAGTTTTTTTTATTCGTAATGTTAGGACTTATAATAGCAGGATGCAGTACAACAAAAGATGAGAGCAAACAAACAGATTCAACTAATAAAGAAGTAGCCCAAAAAATTAAAGTGACCTCTGTTGGAACGATCACCACTTTAGATAGTGCTTTATATGACGATGTCTATAGCTCTGACAACATTGGTCAGATTATTGAAGGACTGTATCGTATTGACAAGAATAACGAACCTGAATTAGGAATTGCCGCAGCTGAACCTAAAGTCAGCAAAGATGGCAAAGTGTACACATTCAAGCTAAGAGATACTAAATGGAGTAATGGCGATCCTGTTACAGCTGATGATTTTGTTTACGCTTTCCAAAATGTAGTAGATCCGACATACGGATCACAAAATGCTGATAGTATGGCAGTGATTAAAAATGGCGAAAGCATTGCGGCTGGTAATGCTGCAGTTGACACATTGGGAGTTAAAGCAATTGATGATCAAACATTAGAAATTACCTTAGAGCAGCCAGTTGCATACTTTAAAAAACTCTTGACGGGTACACGTTTTTTACCAAAAGATTCAAAATTTGCGAAGGAAAAGAAAAAAGAGTATGGAACAAGTGCAGAAAATGTAGTTGCAAATGGACCGTTCGTACTTAGTGGCTGGGACGGTACCAACGAAACGTGGGTCTTGAAAAAGAACAAAAATTATTGGGATGCTAAAAATGTGAAACTAGATGAAGTCCAAGTGGATGTCATTAAGGAAACTTCAACGGGAGTAAACTTATTTGATACAGATGCAACAGATTTTACTGTTTTAACAGATGAATATGCGAAACAAAAGCAAAGTTCAAAAGAATATCATTCTGTTTCGAAAGCCTTGGTGGGATATATTGGCTTTAATACGCAACGAGAAATGACAGGAAATCTTCACGTACGGAAGGCAATCGCGCAAGCTTTTAATAAAAAAGCCTTTACGGAAAATGTACTTGCCGATGGTTCCACTGAATTAGATGGCTTAGTCGCAAATAATTTTGCCAAAGATCCAGATGGCAAAGAAGAATTCCGTGATGAAAATGGCAAACTGCTTACATATGATTTAGATGCTGCCAAGGAAGAATGGAAAAAAGCCAAAGAAGAATTGGGAAAAGATACGATTTCATTGGAATTGCTTTCAGCAGATACATCATCAGCCAAGAAAACGGTTGAGTTTTTACAAGGAGAACTGGAAGAAAATCTGGATGGTCTAAAAATCACAACGAAATCTGTACCGATTGGACAACGTCTGACTTTGAATCGATCGGGTGAGTTTGATCTTTTCTTTGGAACCTGGACACCAGATTATGCCGATCCAATTGATTTTTTACAACCATATATGACAAATGGTGGAATTAATTTTGGTAAGTATAGTAACACAGCTTATGATGAAAGTATTAATAATGTGCTGACAACGTTAGCCAACGATCCTGAAAAACGGTGGGAAGAGCTACTGAAAGCAGAAAAAATATTAATTAAGCAAGATGTTGCAATTGCACCTGTTTATCAAGGCTCGATTGCTTACTTAGAAGCAGCAAATGTGAAAGGCATCCAAACGTTACCATTTGGGCGCTCAGTTTCTTACCGATTAGCTTATGTAAAATAAAAATAAGAAAGAAAACGGTTCGTATAACTGTTTTCTTTTTTTGTAATTATATATTGACAAATGAACACTTATTCATATATAATGAAGTTATCAAATAAACAAGTAAAAAATTTGGAGGGAAAAATTATGAAAAAGACATTTAAATTAGACGGACTGGATTGTGCAAATTGTGCAATGAAAATCGAAAATGCAATGAAAAAGATCGAAGGAGTCGAAGATGCTTCTGTCAATTTCATGACAACCAAATTAAAAATTTCAGCTGAAAAAGAGAAAATGCCAACAGTTGTTGACACAATGATAAAAACGATTAAACAATTAGAACCAGAAGTAACAGTTGTGAAAGCTTAGGTGAGAGATATGACAAAAAACCAAAAACGTTTAGGAAAAATTATCCTGACGGCGCTACTTTTGATCTTGTTAGTAGTTTTAGTTCCACAAAATTCATGGGTGAACTTAGCCAGCTATCTGGTTGTTTACTTGTTAATTGGAGGGGACATCTTAAAAAAAGCTTTCACGAACATTCTACATAAAGAAGTATTTGATGAAAATTTTTTGATGAGTATTGCGACAATTGGGGCTTTTTTTGTTGGTCAGTACATTGAAGGCGTCGCTGTTATGCTTTTTTATCAAGTTGGAGAACTATTTCAAAGTTATGCAGTGGATCAATCAAGAAAATCCATTGGAAAATTAATGGACATCCGTCCGGATCACGCAAATTTAGAGATTGGCGGAACGATTGAAGTTGTTGATCCTGACGAAATTGAAATTGGTCAAAGGATTTTGGTTAAGCCAGGAGAAAGAATCCCATTAGATGGTGTAATTGTAGAAGGTCGTTCTTTAGTCGATACGTCTGCGTTAACGGGTGAGTCTGTACCACGAGAAGTGTCTGCAGGAGAAGAGGTTCTAAGTGGCTGTATTAATAGCTCTGCTGTCTTGCATATTGAAGTTACAAAAGAATTTGAGGATTCCACGGTTAATAAGATTCTCGACTTAGTAGAAAATGCTAGCAGTAAAAAATCAAAATCGGAAAATTATATTACTAAGTTTGCTCGTTATTATACACCCATTGTCGTGGTGCTAGCGATTCTCTTGGCAGCTCTTCCACCATTATTTTCAGCACTTACTTTTCATGAATCTTTGTATCGTGCGTTGACCTTCTTGGTTATTTCTTGTCCTTGCGCATTAGTTATTTCCGTACCCTTAAGTTTCTTTGGCGGAATCGGTGGAGCTTCTAAGTTAGGAATTTTGATTAAGGGCAGTAACTATTTAGAAGCCTTGGCACAAACGGAAACAGTTGTATTTGACAAAACTGGAACACTAACAAAGGGTGTTTTCAAAGTTCAAAACTGCTATGTGGAAAATGGTTCAAAAGCGGATCTTTTAAAATATGCTGCGTATGTTGAAAGTTTTTCGACCCATCCTATTTCACTTTCTTTACAGGAAGCCTATGGTGATTCGATTGATCAAAATAAAATCAAAAATATCGAAGAAATTGCCGGGCACGGTGTGAAGGGAATTATCTTTGGAAAAGAAGTTCTTGCCGGAAATAGTAAATTAATGGCGACGAATGATATTTCATATAAAATTCCAACTGAAGTCGGCACATATGTTCATGTAGCAATCAACGGTCAATACGTTGGTTGTATTGTAATCGCAGATGAAGTCAAAGCAGATGCGCAAGAGGCAATTTCCGCTTTAAAACGAGTGGGTGTGAAAGAAACGGTCATGTTAACAGGTGACAGTGATGCGGTTGGACAAGCAGTTGGGAAAAAATTAGGTTTAGATAAAATTTATACGCAGTTGTTACCAGAAGATAAGGTCAATCAATTAGAAGCATTATTACAAAAGAAGCAAAAAAATGAAAAATTAGCTTTTGTGGGGGATGGGATCAATGATGCGCCTGTCTTAGCCAGAGCAGATATAGGGATTGCAATGGGCGGATTAGGCTCGGATGCCGCAATTGAGGCAGCAGATATTGTGATTATGACCGATGAACCTTCTAAAATCGCAACAGCTGTTGAGCTTTCAAGAAGTACATTGAAAATTGTCAAACAGAATATTCTGTTTGCGATTGTGATTAAGATTTTGTTTTTAGTTCTTGGTTCAATTGGGCTTGCATCAATGGGTGCCGCAGTATTTGCGGATGTTGGTGTAACGGTTCTGGCAGTCTTAAATGCGATGCGTTGTTTGCGAATCAAAAAATTTAAAACAGCGAAAAATTCTAACTTAAATAAGTTAAAGCCAGTATATGAACAATAATAATAGTAAGCAAAGATGATAGGAGATAAGGCTATCATCTTTTTTTGAGCAAAAGCCATCAGAAATATTTGCACAATCTCCAAGGTCTATGCTACTCTTTTTAAGAAGGAAAAAAGGTGGCCCTTTTTTTGCGTATCATAAAAATAAGAAAATAAATTTTTTAAAGAAGGGAAACAAAAGTGAAGAAAGTAGTAGCCATTACACGACTAAAACAGCAATACAAAGTCACCCTCGATTCAGGTGATAAATTACTTGTTTCGGAAGATGTTCTTGTGCGTTTCCGTCTGTTAAAGGGAACTGAATTGAAAGATAGCGACATCGAAAAGATTAAGCGTGCTAGTTCATATGATGTGTATTATCAAAAGACGTTAAATTATTTAAGTTATCAGTTACGTTCGGAAAAAGAAATCGTGATGTATCTAAAAAAAGATGCTGTGGATCAAGCAACCATCCAAGCAATTATTAAAAAGTTAAAAGAATTAAAATTACTGGATGACCAAGTATTTAGTGAAAGCTATGTCCGAACGATTATCAAAACATCTGACAAGGGTCCTTTTGTGTTGAAACAACAATTAATGAAAAAAGGAATTGCGGAAGAAACAATCCTGAATGCATTGCTCCTTTACCCAATCGACGAACAAATCAAAATTGCCAAAAAGGTTGCAGAAAAATCACTAAAAAAATACGCGCAAAAAAGTCACAAGGATAGTTTGAATAAGATCCATCAATTACTCATGACCAAAGGCTTTTCAACGGAAGTCATTCAAGAAGTTTTTGCCATTATTGCAATTGAAAAAGACGAAGACAAAGAATTAGAGCTCATTCAACAACAAGGGGATAAGCTATGGGAGCGTAATCGCAAGTTAATTGCAAGCAAAAGAAAGTCAAAAGTTATTCAAGCTCTTTTTCAAAAAGGATTTGATTATGATTTAATCAAACAATATATGAATAAGAAAGAGATAGAAGATGAGTGAACAAAAAGCATGGGACAAAGAAAAAAAAGGAGCTTTTCAACAAGAATTTGTTCAATGGTATGAAGAAAATCAACGAATCTTACCTTGGCGCGCGACTCATGAACCCTATGCAATTTGGGTTTCAGAAATTATGCTGCAGCAAACAAGAGTCGAAACCGTTATTCCTTATTTTAATCGTTTTATGGAATGGTTTCCTGAAATCAAAGATCTCGCAGCTGCGCCAGAAGACAAATTATTAAAAGCCTGGGAGGGTTTGGGTTACTACTCGAGAGTCCGAAACTTACAAAAAGCGGCACAGCAAATTATGGAAAATTTTGCTGGAGAAATGCCGCGTACTATTGAAGAAATTAGTTCCTTAAAAGGAATTGGCCCCTATACAGCTGGAGCGATTGCTAGTATTGCCTTTAATCAACCAGAACCCGCGATTGATGGAAATGTGATGCGTGTTTTTAGTCGACTTTTTAGAATTTCTGCTGATATTGCCAAACCGAGTAGTCGCAAGATTTTTGATCAACGGGTGCGTGAAGTTATTTCTCCAGATAAACCGAGTGAATTTAATCAAGCGATTATGGATTTAGGCGCGACAATTTGCACGCCGACTTCACCAAAATGTGAACGTTGCCCGATTCAGAATTATTGTCAAGCGTATCAGGAGGACAATGTCACGGCATATCCAGTGAAAGTCAAGAAGACAAAAGTAAAAAAAGTTTATTATGTTGCGTGTGCGATCCAAAACGAAAAACAAGAATTTTTATTGGAAAAACGTCCAGCAACAGGATTACTTTCGAACATGTGGACATTTCCGCTAATTGAAGTCACGGAACAAGCCTATTTGGACTATCAAAAAGGCTGGCAAAGTTATACAGTAGATCGCAATCAACCGCAACAATTGTCCTTGGTGGCTGAGGAAGAGGACATGTACATGATCAAAACACTGGTAGAAGAATTAGAAGGAGCAGACCACTTTGAAAATTTGATTTGGCAAAAACAGCCAATTGGGGAAATTACCCATATTTTTAGTCATTTAAAATGGTTTGTTTTGCTTGCTTATGGGCGTGAAACAGGAAATGGTCGACTTCTTTTGACGGAAAAACAAGCGTGGGTTCGTGCGGAAAATTTTGACCAGCTTGTCTTTCCAAAACCACAACAAAAATTGGTACAACAACTTCTTTCAAACAAATTATTCTAAACAAAAAGCAAAAATAAACAAATAATACTATACCTATGATTGTTTTATGATATAATTATTTTGATATCGGTGTAATGAAACACCCAAACGAAAAACCAAATGTTTTTTGAGAGAAAGTTGGGTAGAAATGCGTGTGCCTAAAGAGGGAGAATTTATCACGATTCAAAGTTATAAACACAATGGCAATTTACATCGAATTTGGCGCGATACCATGGTATTGAAGACAAGTGAGCATTCACTAATTGGGCTAAATGATCATACATTAGTAACGGAGTCTGATGGTCGCAGGTGGGTGACACGAGAACCAGCAATAGTTTACTTTCATAAAAAATATTGGTTTAACGTGATTGCGATGATCCGGGAAAAAGGGGTTTCTTATTATTGTAATCTAGCATCACCGTATGCTCTTGATGAAGAAGCACTAAAATATATAGACTATGATCTAGATATTAAAGTCTTTCCAGATGGAGAAAAACGACTTTTAGATGTAGATGAATATGAGGAACATCGTCGCGAAATGAATTATTCCAAAGAAATTGACTTTATTTTGAAAGAAAACGTGAAGGTTTTAGTTGATTGGATTAATAATAGTAAAGGTCCATTCTCTAAGGAGTACGTAGATATTTGGTATGAACGTTATCAACAATTATCGAAAAAATAAGCCATTATGTGTTGTGGAAATTCTTGTAGACAAAATAAAAAACAGTCCCTTTGAACGTTTGTTCAGGGGGCTGTTTTTTTATCTCAAAAATAAGAACTAGAGATTTTTTTTGGCTTGATTAATCATTTGGCTGACTTGGGTAAAGGCGGTTCCACCAAAGGATGTTCTACGTTCAATCGCGGTTTTTGCCTCAAGAATTTCATAAATATCTGCTTGAATTTCGGGAGCTATTTTTTGATAGTCGCTTAAAGGAATATCTTGCAGGTAATGGTTGTTTTGAATGCAGCTTAAAACTAATTTTCCCACAATTTCGTGCGCCTGTCTAAATGGAATGCCCTTATTTGCTAAGTAATCTGCTAATTCCGTAGCATTTGAAAAATCTTTTGCGGTAGCATTTTGCATAACCGCTTCATTAATATGCATGGTATGAATCATTTCGGCTAAAATGGGCAAGCTTGCTAGTATGGTATCTGCTGTATCAAACATGCCTTCTTTGTCCTCTTGTAAGTCTTTATTGTAAGCAAGGGGTAGCCCTTTTAAGATTGTGAGCAAAGAGAAAAGATTGCCAAATACTCTGCCGGTTTTCCCTCGAATTAATTCGGCCATATCTGGATTTTTCTTTTGTGGCATAATCGAACTACCGGTTGAGAAGGAGTCTGTTAACTCGACAAATTGGAATTCATGACTGCACCATAAGATAATTTCTTCGCATAAACGCGATAAATGGACCATCATCATCGAACTGTTACTTAAAAACTCAAGAATAAAATCACGATCACTGACTCCGTCTATACTGTTTTCGTAAAGCGAAGCAAAGCCTAATAATTCTGCCGTATATTCGCGATCGATCGGAAAAGTGGTTCCGGCTAAGGCTGCCGATCCAAGTGGTGAAAGATCAATGCGCTTCAGACTTTCTTCAAATCGTTGCTGATCACGTGTCAGCATCGAATAATACGCCATTAAATGATGGCCAAAGCTAATTGGTTGTGCGTGCTGCATATGTGTATAACCCGGCATAATCGTTTCCACGTGTTTTTCAGCTTTATCAACCAATAGTTTGCGGAAGTGATGAATCTGCTGAATGACTTGGTTAACAGTATCTTTTAGGTAGAGATGCATATCTGTTGCGACTTGGTCATTCCGACTTCTACCAGTGTGAAGTTTTCCCGCGACAGGTCCAATTTCAGCATGTAACATTTTTTCAATGTTGAGATGAATATCTTCGTTTTCAATTGTAAATACTAATTCACTATTTTCGAGTTTTTCATTTAAACGCGTCAAGCCAGCAATGATTTTTTGTGTATCCTCTGCGGGTACTATTTTGGTTTTTTGCAGCATTTTTACGTGTGCAAGGCTACCTTGAATATCATATTTTGCTAAACGCTGATCGAAAGAGATAGATGCACCAAATGTTTCAATCCAAGACTCGCTTTCTCCTTGAAAACGACCTCCCCATAATTTTTCCATACTTTCACCTAATTTCATAAAAAATCAATTTATTTCGTTTTTTGTTTGGCAAGATTTGCTTGCACCTCTGAATGAACTTTTGTTGGCAGGCCCCAAAGCTTGATGAACCCAACGGCTGCTGACTGATCAAAGGTATCGGCAGATGTGTAGGTCGCTAGCTCTTCATTATAAAGACTATTAGCAGACTTACGTCCTTCGACAATCGCATGGCCTTTAAATAGTTTAACCCTAACAACGCCATTTACATATTCTTGTGTTGTCTTTAAAAAGGCAATTAAGGCATCTGTCAGCGGATTAAACCAAAGTCCGTCGTAAATGACGTGGCTCAATTGTTTTTCAATAATCGGTTTAAAGTGTGCCAGCTCTTTTACAAAGGTCAAATCTTCTAACTCTTTGTGTGCAGTTAAGAGGGTGATTGCGCCAGGACATTCATAGACTTCTCTCGACTTAATCCCCACTAGCCGATTTTCAACATGGTCAATTCGACCAATTCCATGTTTGCCTGCTAGCTTATTCAAAAAGAGAATCAATTCCGAAAGCATCATTTCTTTGCCATCGATCGCTGTGGGTACCCCTTTTTCAAAAGTGATTTCGATAATGTCTGCTTGATCAGGAGCTTCCTCTAAACTTGTTGTTAAGCCATACGCGCCTTCGGGTGGTGCCATCCAAGGATTTTCTAAGATGCCACATTCGTTTGCTCGTCCCCATAAGTTTTGGTCGATGGAATAAGGATTATCTAAGTCAATTGGAATGGGAATATTTTTTTCTTGCGCATAGGCAATTTCTTCTTCGCGGGACCAGTGCCATTCACGAACAGGAGCAATTACCTTGATTTCAGGAGCTAAAGCAGCAATCGCAACTTCAAAACGAACCTGATCATTGCCTTTCCCTGTACAGCCATGTGCAATCGTGGAAGCACCCACTTCTTTCGCCAGTTCTACCAATTTTTTTGAAATCAAAGGACGCGACAAAGCGGAAACCAAAGGATATTTATTTTCATAGAAGGTATGAGCTTGTAGCGAGATTAGGGCATATTCTTGTGCAAATTCTTCTTTTGCATCAATTGTATAGGAAGCAACGGCGCCCACTTGCAGTGCCTTTTCTTTTACAAAGGTTAAGTCTTTTCCTTCACCAACATCTAAACAACAGGCAACTACATCATACTCTTTCTCTTTTAACCATTGGATTGCAACAGAAGTATCAAGTCCTCCAGAATAGGCTAATACTACTTTTTCTTTTGTCATAAAAAAATTCCTCCTCATTTATTGGAATAGATGAGGCTAGCATACCATTTTCTTAAATAATCCGCAAGAATAAAATGAATAAAAATACATAAAAATAGAATATAGTGTATATTTTAGCTAGTAAAATTTGTTTTATATTTTTTTTATTCGTTTTTGTTAATAGTGGCAGCAGCAGCAGCCGAAACTTTAATAGCTAATTGTTCTTTTACGCTCAAATTTGTGGTAAACTGAACGAAAGAATAGGAGGGGAATGGTGAATATGACCGATTTTCCAAACAAAAGAAGACATTTCCGCTTTCCGGCTTTTGATGATAGTAATGGAGTAAAATTACCCAAAAAAAATCATCGAAACTTATTTCAAGAGGACGAGTCACTCAATAGACCTCACTATAAATCTTATGACGAAGAATATCAGGCAGTTTTTTCACACGGCGTGAAGGCACCTCAAAAAGCAGCGCAAACGACCGAACCTGTGTCAGAAAGAAAAATGACTGCTACGCAAACAAAACAAACAAATTCTGTCAATAATGCTCCAATTGAATCAAACCGACTAGCAAAAATAAAAGGGGAACCGATAAAGAAAAGTATTCGTCCGATTCAAAAAAGAGAAGTGATAAAAAAACCGACTTCTTTAACTGAAAAAGCGCATTCGATTGCACGTCAAGAAGCGATGATCAGTAATTATCAAGGGCGTTCTTATTTTGTGCCTAAATATATTCCCGCTTCAACAATCAAAAAAGATGAAACACCAAAAATTTCACGAAATGATGTACTTGCTTCTCTTGTTGATTCGAAAAAAAATTACCTGCTTTTTGAGCATACAGAAGAAGCTGCCTATCACCATAAAAAACAAGAAGCGGCGAGTGTTCGCAAATTTCAGCTCTATCAAGATCGACCAATTCCGGTAACAAGAAAGCAATTTAAACAAATTAAACATGATGCGAGTTCCTACTCGGATGAGGAACTGGATCGGATGTTGCCCAAAACTCGTCGAGAGCTGCAACAAGCCAAACAACAAGCGAAAACTGCGACTGCATATGGAAAAAAACAATCAGCGCAAAAGCAAGAAGTTAAGCCAAAAAACCAACGATTAGAGCGATCTTTAGCTGGTTTAATTGATGATGAATCAGAAAAACGACCGAATAAATACTTTGACCAATAGAATGGTTAGTTTTTCATTAAAGAGCAAGATTTGCTATTGCTAAATGTGGATCATTGTAAGATAATATTCAACAGTGATTATTTTTAGGAAAAGTAGGAATTAACGATAATGGGAAAGAGGATTTTCATGCACAAAGAAAAAGATAAATTGTACCATTTTGTAGGAATTAAAGGTTCTGGAATGAGTTCTTTGGCGCTTGTTTTACATGAAAAAGGGTATCAAGTGCAAGGATCAGATATTGAACAATACTGCTTTACACAAAGAGATTTAGAAAAGGCACAGATTCCAATGTTTCCTTTTGATGCAAATAATATCAAAGCAGGCATGACGATTATTGCTGGTAATGCTTTTAGCGATGACCATGAAGAAATTCAGGCCGCTTTAAAAATGGGCTTGCCTGTCATTCGCTACCATAAATTCATTGGCGAATTTATTGAAAGTTATACTAGTATCGCGGTAACTGGCTCTCACGGTAAAACAAGCACAACCGGATTATTAGCACATGTGTTAGCAGGAATTGCACCAACTAGCTATCTTATTGGTGATGGAACCGGTCATGGCGATCCAGAGGCAACTTTTTTTGCGTTTGAAGCGTGTGAATATCGCCGTCATTTCCTAGCTTATGCACCAGACTATGCGATTATGACGAACATTGATTTTGATCACCCCGATTATTTTAAGAGTATTGAGGATGTGGCAGAAGCTTTTCAAACCTTGGCAAACCAAGTGAAAAAGGGGATTTTTGCTTTTGGTGATGATAAATATTTGCGTCAAGTAACAGCAAATGTTCCTATTTATTATTATGGTATAAATGATGACGATGATTTCCAAGCAAAAAACATTAAACGAACGACCTCAGGATCTGAATTTGAAGTATATTATAAAGGAAAAGAAATTGGTCATTTTCTGTTGCCGGCTTTTGGTTTGCATAATATTTTTAATTCACTTAGCGTGATTGCTGCTTCTTATATAGAAGGGTTGGACATGGCGCTTGTAAGTGAAGAAATGCAAACATTTCGTGGGGTTAAACGTCGTTTTAGCGAAAAAATTGTGGATGATATGATTGTGGTAGATGATTATGCTCATCATCCAGCAGAAATCAGTGCAACGATTGATGGCGCAAGACAAAAATATCCGGATAAAGAAATCATTGCTGTTTTTCAACCTCATACATTTACACGAACCATTGCATTGCTAGATGAATTTGCCGCAACCTTGGATTTAGCTGATCAAGTTTATTTGTGTGATATTTTTGGCTCAGCCAGAGAATCTCAAGGAAATGTAAAAATTGAAGATTTAGGTGCAAAAATTAAAAAAGGTGGTACGGTGATTACCGAAGAAAATGTTTCGCCTTTGTTGGATTATCATAATGCGGTCATTATTTTCATGGGTGCTGGTGATGTCCAAAAATTTGAACGTTCCTATGAAACACTTCTAAGTAGTACGAGAAAAAATAGCATGTGAGCAATCAGCCACTCTTTTTAGAGTGGTTTTTTCAACCGTGACGATAAACTTGCCTTTTTTACTAGATTTGGTACAATAAATATAGAAAAAGTGGAGGTGGCTGAATTTATTATGATTGGAAAGCCGAGAAAAATAGGTAAAACAATTGAGGAAATAGAAGAAGGCGAATCGTTAAGCTTAACAGAGTCGATTGAAGATAATGAGCTGCTTTTGTATTTAGGTCTGACCAACGATGCAAATCCGTTGTATATTCAACATGATTATGCAAAATTAACGGATTATGGAAAACCAATTGTTCCTTCGGTCATGTTGATGGGGATAATTACCAGTGCAATATCCAAGCATTTACCAGGTCCAGGTTCTCATGTAGTAAACTTTTCGATCAATTTTATCGCACCAACCTATCACTATGAAACACTAACTTTCGAATTTGAAGTCATTAAAGTAGATAAGATGAAAGAAGTGATTACTATTTCTGTCTCGGCAGTGAATACTGCAGAAGAAAGAGTATTAGATGCAGTTGTGATTGTTCAACCGCCCAAAGTGACGGTGAACGAACTTGAAAATGAAGGAGACGAGATCGATGAATGAACAAAATATAAATATGGATTCAACACAAAATACGGATAATTTGGCGGGATTTTTTGGCAAAGTATATGGCTTTTTAGGCTTAGGATTAGGTGTTAGTGCACTAACCTCGTTCCTATTGTTATCTGTATACGCTCAAGCATTTAATAATTTTATGTTGACCTATCCTTACAGTTACACAATTTTGATTTTTGCTGAATTTGGACTTGTTTTAGCTCTTTCAGCTAAGGGCTACAAAAATGCCACTTTTTCAACGGTGGGCTTTTTAGCGTATTCATTGCTAAATGGGATCACTCTCGGCGTGATATTGGCGATGTATGATATTGGAACTATTACGGCGGCCTTTGTAACCACTGGCGTGACTTTTGGTGCGATGGCAGTGATTGGTTCTGTTACGAAAAGAGATCTTAGTGGTATGGGTCATGCAATGCTAAGTGCGTTAATTGGTGTGATTATTGCGACCTTGCTGAATATTTTCTTGCTTCACAGCTCAATGGTTGACTACTTTATTTCGATTTTACTTGTCGTTATTTTTTCTGGTTTAACAGCATATGACCATCAAAAAATAAAAAGTATTTACCAACAGGTTGGAACTAATGGAAGTAGCACAACTGGAATTGCCGTCTATTGTGCTTTAACGCTTTATTTAGATTTTATCAACCTATTTCTTGCTTTCTTAAGAATTTTTGGCAAAAAAAATTAATTAATATTGGGAACAAACAAAGTCTAAGTTGACTACTTAGGCTTTTTTCTTTTATTTTCGCATTGTCACCGATAATTTGTTAAAATAGAAAAGAAGAGAAGAGATCGGAGATAAGAAGATGAAAAAAAGATTATTGCTAGTTGATGGAAATAGTGTGGCATTTCGTGCGTTTTTTGCGTTACATAATTCATTAGAACGTTTTAAAAACAAAAATGGTTTACATACAAATGCTGTATATGCTTTTAACAATATGCTTGAAAATGTCATGATTAAGGAAAAGCCGACCCATGTCTTAGTGGCGTTTGATGCTGGAAAAACGACGTTTCGGCATGAATATTATACGGAATACAAAGCTGGACGTTCGAAGACGCCTGGTGAATTTAAAGAACAGATGCCGTATATTCGGGAGCTGATTAATGGTTTGGGGATTGAGCATTATGAATTGGCAAATTACGAAGCAGATGATATTATAGGAACATTGGCAAAGCGTGTGGATCCGAAAGAATTTGATGTAATCGTCCTTTCTGGTGATAAGGATTTAACGCAATTGGCAGCTGCACATATCAAAGTCGATGTGACTGTTAAAGGAGTCAGCGAGATTGAAGCTTATACACCTGAACATATTGAAGAAAAATACGGTCTTAAGCCGGAGCAAATCATTGATATGAAAGGCTTAGCTGGAGATTCTTCCGACAATATTCCCGGTGTGACTAAAATTGGTGAAAAAACAGCGATTAAGTTATTGAAGGAATATGGTTCAGTTGAAGGAGTCTACGAACATATTGATGAGTTAAAAGCCAGTAAAATGAAAGAGAATCTGGTCAATGATCATGAGCAAGCCTTAATGAGCAAACGGTTAGCGACAATTAATGTGGATTCTCCAATTGAGATTGAAATTGAGAACTTGGCTTACTCAGGTAAAAATTTGGATAAATTAATTCCATTTTATAAAGACATGGAATTTAAATCTTTTTTAAATAAATTAGATACACAAGCAGTTGCGGAGCAAGAAGAGCCTAAACAGGAAATTCAGTACCGGGTTGTTGACGCCATCACGGAAAGCCTGTTTACAGAAGAAATGAGCCTATATATTGAAATGTTGGAAGACAATTATCATACAGCAGATATTGTCGGGGTTGCATGGGGGGATCAAGAAAATATCTATGTAACGAATGCAGATGCTGTCTTAGATGATCCCTTGTTTCATAGCTGGCTGCAGAATCAAACGCAAAAAAAATGGCTCTACGATGTAAAAAGAAGTATTGTTGCACTGAATCGTTATGGAAGTAAGTTAACCGGAAGTACGTTTGACGTCTTACTTGCCGCCTATTTATTAAATACGAATGACAATAGCGAGGATATTGCAGAGGTTGCCGAGCACTATGGCATTACAGAGGTGGATTCCGATGAGCGTGTCTATGGAAAAGGAGTCAAAAAAGGCTTGCCTATTGACGAAAATCAGTTATTCGAGCATTTAGCGCGAAAAGTCAAAACCATTCAGCAGCTGGTACCGAAGCTAAGGAGCGAATTAACCGAAAAAAATCAGTTGGACTTGTTCCAAGAGATGGAGCTACCACTTTCAATTGTACTTGCGGAAATGGAAATAGAGGGAATCAAGGTTGAAGCGCAAACCTTGCAAGAGATGAAGCAAGAATTTGCGATCAGACTTCAAAACATCGAAACGAAAATTTATCAAGCAGCAGGTGAAGAATTTAATCTTAATTCACCAAAACAATTAGGCGTGATTCTTTTTGAAAAAATGCAGTTGCCCGTCATAAAAAAAACGAAAACAGGCTATTCGACTGCAGTAGATGTCCTCGAACAATTACGTGAGCAGGCGCCGATTGTAGAAGATATCTTGCATTATCGTCAAATTATGAAGATTCAGTCGACCTATGTGGAAGGATTACTAAAAGTAATTCATCCAAGCGATGGGAAGATTCACACACGTTATGTCCAAACTTTGACACAAACGGGTCGCTTAAGCTCAGTTGATCCAAATTTGCAAAATATTCCGATTCGACTAGAAGAAGGGCGGAAGATTCGAAAGGCTTTTGTGCCAAGAAAGTCAGGCTGGAAAATCTTTTCTTCCGATTATTCACAGATTGAATTACGTGTTTTGGCGCATATTTCAGATGATGAGCATCTAAAAAGTGCCTTCATTGAGGGCCAAGATATTCATGCAAGCACAGCAATGCGCGTCTTTGGGATTCAGACAGCGGAAGAAGTTACCCCGAATATGCGTCGCCAAGCGAAAGCTGTTAATTTTGGGATTGTTTATGGCATTAGTGATTATGGTTTATCACAGAATTTAGGAATTAGCCGCAAAGAAGCGCAACGTTTTATTGATACGTACTTTGAAAAATATCCGAATGTCAAAGTCTACATGACTGAGGTTGTGCGAGAAGCGAAGGACAAAGGCTATGTGGAAACGTTGTATCATCGCCGACGCTATTTGCCAGACATTAATGCGCGCAACTTTAATCTACGCTCATTTGCCGAGAGAACAGCAATTAATACGCCAATCCAAGGAAGCGCCGCAGATATTTTAAAAATTGCAATGATCAAGATGGCGGAAACGCTAAAGGCCGAAAAGTTAGAAGCAACCATGCTGCTGCAAGTTCACGATGAACTTGTTTTTGAAGCGCCAGAAGCAGAAATCGAAAGACTGCAAGAAATTGTCACAGAAGTGATGGAACAAGCGGTTTCTTTGCATGTGCCTTTAAAAGTTGATTGTAGCTTTGGCGATACTTGGTATGATGCAAAATAAAATCGAGTTGGAGTGTGAAAAATGCCGGAGTTACCTGAAGTAGAAGCCGTTAGAACGGGATTAAGTCAACTCGTTAGCGGGAAAAAAATAAAACAAGTTTTTGTAAAGTGGCCTCGAATTATTGAGAGTCCAGAGATTGAAGAATTTCAACGGTTGTTAATTGATGAAACCATTGAATCGGTGGATAGAAGAGGAAAATATCTTATTTTTAAATTAAGTAATTGGGATTTGGTTTCGCATTTACGAATGGAAGGCAAGTATGAAACTTGTCAAAAAGTAGAACCTATAAAAAAACATACACATGTCATTTTTGAATTTGAAGATGGCCTTCAATTACGTTATTTGGATGTACGGAAATTTGGGCGGATGGCGTTACTTCCGAAAGACACCGCACTGACGAGCTATAAGGGAATTATGCGATTAGGCCCAGAGCCAAAGGCAGAAACATTTAAACTAACGGTATTTGCGCAAGAACTAAAAAAACACAAAAAAGCGATCAAGCCTTTGCTACTCGATCAACGCTTGGTGACAGGTTTAGGGAATATCTATGTGGATGAAGCGCTTTTTCAGGCGAAAATCCATCCAGAGCAAGTTGCACAAACGTTAACAAAAGCAGAAGTCAACGCATTGTATCTCGCCATTATTGATGTGTTAGATCGAGCGGTTAAAGCAGGCGGAACAACTGTTCGTTCCTACTTGAATGCATTAGGCGAAGCAGGTAATTTTCAGGTGGAATTAAAAGTATACGGTCAAACAGGCAAGCCTTGTGCTCGTTGTGGGACACCGATTTCTAAAATAAAAGTTGCGCAAAGAGGCACACATTTTTGCTCAAAATGCCAAGTTTTACGGGAAAGCAAAGCCGGTGAATGAATGACTATTGTCTTAGGTGTAACGGGCGGAATCGCAACAGGAAAATCTACAGTTACTGCGATCTTTCGTTCGTATGGGATTCCCGTTGTGGATGGTGATGAAGTCGCGCGTGAAGTGGTTCAACCACAAACGGAAGGGTTAAAAAGAATAACGACGCTTTTTGGGCGAGAAGTCTTAAAGCAAGATGGGACACTGAATCGAAAAAAATTAGGCAAATGGGTATTTTCAGACCCTGAAAAACGAAAGCAGCTTGATGAAGCACTTGACCAATTGATTCGAGCTGAAATCGAACGTCAAAGAGATGCCTATATTGCCCAAGAGCTTTCTTTGGTTGTTTTAGATATTCCTTTATTATTTGAATCTCATTATGAAAAAGAAGTCGACCAAGTAATGGTTGTCTATGTTCCAGAAGATGTGCAATTGCAACGGCTGGTCGCACGAGATAAGCTAACGAAAGCCGAAGCCCAAAAAAGGATTAACAGCCAGCTTTCCATTGAATTAAAAAAAGAACGCGCGGATATTTTGGTGGAAAATAGTGGCTCAAAAGAGGAAACCGAAAAAATCATCAAAGAATGGCTGCAAGACGGTTTTTAGAGCGGAAGGAAATAGGGGAAAAAGTCTATGAAATATAGGCTTTTTTTCTTTCTAAAAATAATTATGTAACTTCTTTCATATTCTGTGATTTTCCTTATTTTTCATGCTATAATGAATTTAAAATTGAGATAATTATAACTTAAAATAGAGCGTAATAGTTGAGGAGGGACAGTCATGCGTTGTCCAAAATGTCAGTACAATGGTTCGAAAGTTGTGGATAGCAGACCCTCAGATGAAGGTCGTGCAATTAGAAGAAGAAGAGAATGTGAAAAATGTGGCTTTCGTTTTACGACTTTTGAAAGAATTGAAGCGTCCCCGTTACTCGTAATAAAGAAAAATGGCGATCGTGAAGAATTTAGTCGTGATAAAATTTTAAGAGGATTAATTCGTTCAGCAGAAAAACGTCCCGTTGCAATGGAGCAAATGGAACAAATCGTCGATCAAGTCGAAAACAAAGTACGAGATTTAGGTGAAAATGAAGTATCTACCACTTTAATTGGCGAATTCGTAATGGAAGATTTGGTCAAACTAGATGAAATTGCCTATATTCGTTTTGCCAGCGTCTATCGTCAGTTTAAAGACATGAGCGTCTTTTTAAAAGAATTACAAGATATTGTAGAGAAAGATGATAAAACCACTGAATCAGATTCAAAAAAATAATGAGAGAGGGGGATTATTTTTGGAAAGAGCTTTGAAACAAGTAAAAGCAAAGGACAGTTTTGTTGTGAGATTGTCAGCCCCTCTGAATAACACTGATTTTGAAGTCTTAAATTTTCTTTATCAACCAGTAATTGGTGCACATGCCTATGCTTTATGGATGGCGTTAAAAGCGGAATTAGTAGAAACTCAATTCGAAAGTACTATCAGCTTACATGCCGAATTGTTTGAACGGATGGATAGTAGTATTCCTGATTTTTATAATAGTCGGATCAAGTTAGAAGGAATTGGACTGTTGAAAACTTTTACCAAAGAAGTGGATTACGGACGCGATTTTGTCTATCTATTGTTGCCACCATCGACGCCAGAAAAATTTTTCCAAGATGAGCTTTTGAGCTTGTTATTACTAGAAAAAGTAGGTGAAAAAAGGTTTAAACGTCTAATTCAACGCTTTGCTATCCCTAAGTTTAACGCTAATGAATACCATGAAATTACCAAAAAATTTCTGGATGTGTATGGTTTTCAGTCTGAAAGATTCCAAGCGCAATCAGAAGTTTTAGCGGAAGGGAAGAGCCATTTTTATTCGGCAGATGAACCGAAAAAAGCAACTGCTGTATCGGATTCGTTTGATTGGACTTATTTTAAAGGTTTGCTTAGTGGACTTTATGTGGAAGCGAGTAGTATTGAAAATCTAAAAGAAACAATCTATACGTGGCACCATTTATACGGAATAAACGAATTGGAAATGCGTGATTTTTTGTCACAATCAGTCGATTATGTAACAAATGAAATTAATCAGAAAGAAGTAGAAAAGAATATTTATCAAGCCTTTCATCAAGAAAAACAGCAGGAAAGTGTTGTAAATCATTCTTCAGAAACGTCATTATCAGTAGAAGATAAACAAAAATATCGTTACAATAGCTTGCTGCTAAATGGATTTTCAGAAGGTGAAATCGGTGTGATCGTTTCCAGTGAAAGTATTGCGCCAATGATTTTTTTGGAGGCAATTAAGAATCAAAAAGGCGGGTTTGTATCTAGATATGAAACGTGGGCAGTGGAAAGTATTAAGAAAAATGCCAATTTGCCAGATGCGGTCATCAATGTTCTGATTCATTACGTTTTAGTCGCGCAAGGAAATGCGACGTTTGATCAAAAATATGCGGAACGGATTGCCAATGATTGGGCGCAGAAGCAAATCAGTTCTCCTGAAATGGCGATGGAAAAAGTCAAAGAATTGTTGCAAGAAAAAAATGCGCGACAAGCAAAGCGTAACCAACCGCAAGCAGCCTATGCACGAAACAAAGCCGGCTCGAATCGAAAAGAATCGTTGCCAGATTGGGCAAACCATGAAGTCGTAGCAGAAACCCCCTTAACCAAAGAGGAAGAAGCTTACTTTGAACAACGAATGAAAAGATTGGAAACAAATAACAAAGGTGGTGAAAGATAATGGAAGATGTAGGCAGAGAGATGTCAAAAGTTTTACAGTCCAGAGAACTGGATGAACGTTTTGATACCTTAATTCAAGCGGTTTTAAATGATGAAGATGTGCAAGCTTTTATTTTAGAAAACAGAGAACGGTTAACGGATGCAGATATTCAAAAGAGCTATGCAAAGCTCTATGAATTCGTTCAAGAAAAGAAAAAATTCCAATTGAAAGATCCGACCATGCTTGCGCCAGGCTATGAGCCCCAATTATTTTTGAATTTCCATTACATTGATGTTGCATACATTCCCACAAAAGATCTTTTACTTAAGCAACGTGAAGCCATGATTCGCAGTCGGGTTCGTGCGATGAATATGCCAAAGGACATTCGTGAAGCAAAGCTTGTTCAATTTACGCAAACGAAAGAACGCAGCCAAGCGCTGGATGCGGTGATGGATTTTCTTGATGCTTATGAACAGGATCCCAAAGGTTTTTATAAGGGATTGTATTTGCAAGGATCTTTTGGCGTTGGAAAAAGTTATTTGCTTGGAGCGCTAGCCAATGAATTAGCCGAAAAAGGCTTTGTGAGCACGCTTGTTCATTTCCCAACCTTTGCGGTAGAGATGAAGCAAGCAATTGGGAAAGATACCATGCTGGACAAGTTAGAGGCGATTAAGACCTCTCCAGTATTAATGCTCGATGATATTGGGGCTGATTCGATGAGCAGCTGGATTCGTGACGATGTGTTGGGAATTATTTTACAATATCGAATGCAAGAACAGTTACCAACATTTTTCTCTTCTAATTTTGATATGAAGCAATTAGAAGAAGAGCATCTAAGAATTTCTCAACGTGGCGAAGATGAGCCTTTGAAAGCAAAGCGGATTATGGAGAGAATTCGTTATCTCGCAGATGAGATTCACATGGTGGGAATCAATCGTAGAAATAAGTGAAAAATTATAAAGAAAAAAGAGTTCACTCAACTAGCAAAACTTGGGTGAACTCTTTTTTCTAAAGCAGATCCGACTGAAGCAACATTATGCCCAATCACCATTCCGGAAAAGCGGCACAATCGTTCCATCCGAACGAAGACCGTCAATATTCATTTTTGCTGATCCAATCATGAAATCGACATGTGTTTGGCTTCGGTTTAATCCAGCAGCTTCTAATTCTTCCTCGCTCATTGTGGTCCCACCCTTAAGGCTAAAAGCATAGGCAGATCCAAGTGCTAAATGATTAGAGGCATTTTCATCAAACAAGGTATTATAAAAAGTAATTCCTGATTGCGAAATGGGTGAAGGATCAGGGACTAAAGCAACTTCTCCTAAGCTTTTTGCTCCTGCATCTGTTTCTAATAGTTTTTCTAGCACTTCTTGTCCTTGCTCGGCAGAAACGGCAACGACCTTGCCTTTTTCAAAAGTAAACTTCATACCTGTAAGAGTATTTCCTGCATAGCTTAAAGGTTTTGTGCTTGAAACAACACCATCAATTCTTCGGCGATCAGGAGCTGTAAAGACTTCCTCGGTTGGCATATTTGCCATGAATTTTTCGCCGCGGCTGTTAAAGCTGCCTGCCCCTTCCCATAGATGGTTTTTTGGTAATCCGATGGTAAGATCTGTCCCAGGTGCTGTATAGTGCAATGCATCAAATTGTTCTTGATTTAATTCAGCTGCTTTGGTTGCGAGTTTCGCATCGTGTGCTTGCCAAGCTGCAACGGGATCTGTTTCGTAAATTCGCGTTGTTTTAAAAATTTGATCCCAAAGTGCATCGACTTGTTCCTCTGGTGAAGCTAAATCGGGGAAGACTTTGGCAGCCCAGTTTGGACCAGCAGCAGCAACGACAGTCCAACTCATTTTGTTTGCTTGCGTTGCCTGACGCAAAGCAAATAATGCTTTGCCAGATGCTTGTTGGTAAACGGCAACTCGGTGCGGATCAACGGTTGCTAATGCATCAGGATCTGAGCTGACAACGCTGATTCGGCTCGCTCCCTTTTCGACGAAAGAATTTACTTCCTCAACTTTGTAAGCAGGAATGGTGGTAAGAAATTTATCAGCTGCATGGCTAAGAAATTCTTTTTGAATAATATCATCCTGCCACTGAACGATGACTTCCGCTGCACCTAATTGATAAGCTTCTTGTACAATTAAGCGTGCAAGCTCTTGTTGTTCGACAGCTATATTTAAAACCACGCTGTGATTGTGCGAAACATTCACCCCGACTGCAGCAATTAATTTCGCATATTTTTCTAAGTTTTCTTTGAATTTAGGTAAAGTCACATTCCATCCTCCTATTCACTAATTCGCGATAATATACTTGATATCATAACATAAAAGGCATTTTTCATCAATTTATTGAACAAGGAATAAATAAGGTGCTGCGTGAGACATTTATAAGTAAAACTGTTGGTTTTATTTAGCCATTGCTTGAAATAGTACATTTAAAACAACATCCTTTTTTTTTCCTAAAGAACATGCTACAATAATTACAGAAACAAGGAGACACCTTAGTTTTATAGTAAAGGTGGCATGTATGAAAAGTGTTTATGTCTATTTAAGCTTGTTAACTTGGTAGGTACATAAAGAAGGAGAGGTAGAAGACTATGGCTAGAAAAAAAACTATAACTAAGGATCAAATTTTGAATGCCGCATATAACGTTGTCGCTACAGAAGGTTTCTCTCGTTTTACTGCCCGTAATATCGCTAGCAAAATGAAGTGTTCAACACAACCGATTTATCTAGAATTCAAAAATATGGATGATTTGAAAGCTGCTTTGTTTGAAAAAATTAGAAACTATTTAGAGAATGATCTTTTCTCTGTTGAAAAAACGGGGGATCACTTAATTGACTTGGTCTTAAATTATACGGAGTTTGCAGTAAAAGAAAAGGCCATGTATCGTGCATTGTATATTGAAAACTATTCTGGGAATGACGTCATGAATAAATTCAGTCATGAGGTTTTTGACAAAACGATTGCCAAAGAAGCCCGGTTGAAAGATATTTCTCAAGAGAAAAAACAGTTATTGTTTGCTGGCACCTGGATTGTTGCTACTGGATTAGCTTCATTGATGTCGAGTGGGTTGATCAATCTCAGTCAAAAAGAAATAATTTCGATTACTGAAAATACAGTTCAAAATATTTTATCAAATGAAGAACCTCCTTTTAACTTAGAACATTCCTTTTAAAAACAATAAAATAGAATAAAGAAGCAAGCAGCCTCTGCTGGATCCTAAAGGGAATTCAGTAGAGACTTTTTTCATGTAATGGAGAGTGAAGACTTTAATTTAGTAATTTAAACAGAAAGAGCAAGTTTTAATTGTCATTAAATGCAATCTATAATATGATAGAACAGTGACTGTGCGTGTATAGTTAGGGAAAGTATAAATAATCAAAATTAATTCGTAGTAACAGAGAAAGTAGGATATAAAAAGAATGAATATAGCAGAAATGAAAAAAAGACAAAGTAAGATTCGTAATTTCTCTATTATTGCTCATATAGATCATGGTAAATCAACTCTTGCAGATCGAATTTTGGAAATGACCCATACGGTTTCTAGTCGAGAAATGCAGGAGCAATTATTGGATTCTATGGATTTAGAACGCGAACGTGGGATTACGATCAAATTGAATGCTGTGGAGCTTAATTACACCGCACATGATGGAGAAACGTATATCTTTCATTTGATAGACACTCCCGGGCATGTGGATTTCACCTATGAAGTTTCTCGCAGCTTGGCAGCTTGTGAGGGAGCTGTCTTGGTGGTTGATGCTGCTCAGGGAATTGAAGCTCAGACATTAGCAAATGTTTATTTGGCTTTGGATAATGACTTAGAGATTTTACCGGTCATTAATAAAATTGATTTACCGGCTGCGGATCCAGAACGTGTCCGGGGCGAAATTGAAGATGTAATTGGCATTGACGCGAGCCAAGCTGTTTTGGCAAGTGCTAAATCTGGGATTGGCATTGAAGACATCTTGGAACAAATCGTCCAGGCTGTACCTGCGCCTACTGGACAAATAGAAGCACCTTTAAAAGCGCTAATTTTTGATTCAATCTATGATAGTTATCGCGGTGTCGTCTTAAATGTGCGAATCTTTGATGGAATCGTCAAACCAGGTGACACAATTATGTTGATGAATAATGGTAAAAAGTTTGAAGTAACGGAAGTGGGTGTATTTTCGCCGAAAGCAATTACTAGAGATTTTTTAATGGTCGGCGATGTTGGCTATATTACAGCGAGTATTAAAACAGTTAAGGATACACATGTCGGTGATACTGTGACCTTGGCAGAAAATCCAGCTGAAGAGGCCTTAGCAGGCTATCGAAAGATGAACCCAATGGTCTATTGTGGACTTTATCCGATTGATACCTCGCGATACAATGAGTTACGGGAAGCCTTAGAAAAATTACAATTGAATGATGCGGCGCTTCAGTTTGAAGCGGAAACTTCTCAGGCACTTGGCTTTGGGTTTCGTTGTGGCTTCTTAGGACTATTGCATATGGACGTCGTACAAGAGCGACTAGAAAGAGAATTTAATCTATCACTGATCACGACAGCTCCCTCGGTAATTTATCATGTGAACAAAACGGATGGCACACAGATCATAGTGGACAATCCTGCTGAGTTTCCAGATCCAGGTACGATTTCATCCGTTGAAGAACCTTATGTGAAGGCATCTATTATGGTTCCAAATGAATATGTTGGGGCGGTTATGGAAATTTCACAGCGAAAACGTGGGGACTTTTTAACTATGGACTACTTGGATGAATATCGTGTAAACGTGATTTATGAAATTCCTTTATCTGAAATTGTTTTCGATTTCTTTGATCGACTAAAATCCAGTACGAAGGGATACGCATCGCTCGATTATGAGCTTATTGGGTATCAAGAAAGCCGCTTAGTTAAGATGGATATCTTGTTAAATGCGGAAACTGTCGATGCATTGAGTTTTATTGTTCATCGTGATTTTGCCTATGAGCGTGGAAAAGGAATTGTAGAAAAATTAAAAAAACTGATTCCAAGACAGCAATTTGAAGTACCAATTCAAGCAGCGATTGGCCAAAAAATTGTGGCTCGTTCCGATATCAAAGCTTTACGCAAAAATGTTTTGGCAAAATGTTATGGCGGTGATGTTTCACGTAAACGTAAACTTCTGGAAAAACAAAAAGATGGTAAAAAACGTATGAAGCAAATTGGATCCGTTGAAGTGCCGCAGGAAGCCTTCATGGCAATTTTGAAGATGGATGACGACGAACCGAAGAAATAGCAAGGAATTACAAGATAAATAAATATTTTAACACGAAAAAATAATAGATTTGCCTACCATTTGCCAACATCAGGGCTTACGGTAGGCAAACTTTTTTTATTTAGAAATTCTTTCTTCGAAGATATCAACAGTTTCTTGTTGCATTTTTTTAGTTAAATGAGAGTAAGTATCTGTCGTAGTAGAAGCACGAGAATGTCCTAGCCTTTCTTGAATCGCTTTTATTTTTGCACCCGATTCCATGAGCAGCGTTGCGTGTGTGTGTCGCAACGAATGAAAATTAAAGTCAATGCCTAACTTCCTTTGGATGTTCGTGCAAGACCATTTTATTGAATTCGGAGTGACGAGCTTACCATTTTCTTTAGTGCAAACGAAATTGCTATCCTGATATTCCGCTTGGTAGAACATCTTATGTTCTAATTGATGTTTTCTGTGAGTTTTCAACTCTCTATACAGAGTTTCACCAAAGGAAATCTCTCTATACGAAGATTGAGTTTTCGGTGTTCCAATTTGCCAACCGCCGTATGTGTTAATGATTGTTTTATTTACTTTGAGTGTTTTTTCTTCTAGATTAACGCAATCCCATGTCAATCCGCACACTTCTCCTCGGCGCATTCCGGTATGAAAGCCAAGGAGTAGGGGAATATAAAAAGAATTTTCAGGTCCAACGAACCCTAAAATCTTTTTGTAATCTTCAATTGTATTTACTTTTAGTTTTTCTTTTGTTTTTTTGTTATATTGATCATATTTGGGCATTTCAATGTACTGCATAGGATTGCTTTTAATAAGTTGCCAAGGATAAACAGCTTTTTTTAGCGCTCCTTTTAGCACTGTTACAATAATTTCTACAGTATGCTTTGCCAAGCCCATATCGGGTAATTCATTAACTAATTCTTGTAATTTTGCCGGACCAAGTGACTTCAATTTTAATTTTCCAATTTCAGGTTTGATATATTTTTTTATCACGTTTAGATAATTAATTTGTGTGTTGTATTTAAGATTCTTTTTTACGTAATTTTCGTACCAGTAATCAAAATAATCAGAAACACTGATATTTGATAGATCAATACTTTCTCCGTTTTCGTAATCAGTTATAGCTTTTCTTAGCGCAGCCTCCGCCTCTGGTTTCGTCAACCCGCCTACACGTTCGATTCTTTGCCTTTTTCCATCAATTTTGGCAGCTTCAAACGAATAATACCATTTTTCGCCACGTTTCCTAACAGAACCTTCCATATTTGTCATTCCTTTCGTATTTTTTTCGTATAAATACGAATATATGTTCTTCTTTAGTTGAAAAGAAAAGCCCGAAGGCTAGACTTCTTATTATTGTATCGGAAAATCCGTTCTGCCAAATTCCGTACCTAAGCCATTTTCAGCGATGAGCGTGACAGGAGTTGTTGCATCAGTAAGTGTATACGCTACAGCCATTTGAACTGTACCACCCGGCTTAATTTCTTCCATTTGCGAATCTAAAAATTTGCTGTCTGGTAAGGAAGCGACATTTAATTCATTGATTGCGTTTGGGTCGTTATCCTGAACAGCCTTAAAATTTGAAATCCAAGACGTGACAGGGTCTATAGGCTGTGAGTTGTCGTAATCAGGAGCAACTAATGTATCGTACCAAAAAGCGATTACAGGGCTATCTCCATATTCATTTCCTGTTTCGCCCGGTTGAATAATTTTGTGGTCAGTAATCTTTATTGTGTAAGTATTTCCTTTTAAAACTGTTCCATCAAAATTCGCATCTTTTGCGCTTTTAACAAAATCGCTACTTGTTTCTGATGTTTCTACAGCTGATTCTTTTACTACATCGGAACTTTCAACTTTTTTCGAATTGCTTGAAGAATTTTTTTCTGAACTACACGCTCCTAAAACCGCTAAGCTTAATACCAATAACCCTAATACTTTAACCTTTTTCATTTCTTTCTCTTCCTTCTATATTTTATCTACCTATAATAGCATATAAGTATTTGCCAATAATTTTGACTTCAATATCCATATCGTTTGTATATTCAAATGCTTTATAATCAGGATTGTAACTATCAGGTTCAAATAAAATTCGATTTGGAGTCTTATACATGTGTTTCAAAGTAGCCTCATATCCATTGATTATGACACCGCAAATATCTCCTTGCGAAACATCATCTGTTTTTAGCAAGATAGCTATTGCCCCATCTGGAATTACTCTATTCATGCTATCCCCATTGACTCTAAGAGCTATAAGATTTTCTTCACCGTATTTTTCAATTACTTCAGATTGGATTTCTATTTCTCCATCGATTTCTTCTTCTGCGCCTTCGGGATTTGATGCTACAATTCTACCATAAATGGGGATCGTATTAGATTCAGATGTTGCACCAGATATAGGGATTTCAAAAGAACTTAGAAATTTGTTTACATATCCTTCTTTCCCATTTAATAAAAAATCAACTGGAACATTAAATAATGAACTTAATTTTGTCAATTCGTCAGTCTGAACTTTTCTACTTCCGTTTTCTATCTTGTTCATCATAGACTTTTCTATTCCTAACCTTCGCGCAAGTTCGGCTTGACTCCAGTTCTTGGATTCTCTTAAATTAATTATTCTAGAAATCATAGAATCATCTAACATTAGTCTTCTCCTTTCGTTGCTATTATGACAACAATTTTACCACTGATTTAAAATAATATATAAAAAAGTGCGAAAAAAGATACGAAAATACTTGACGTATCTATAATCGCAATGTATTATATAGATATAGGTTGCGATATCTAAAAAGAAGGAGGTGTTAATATTGTATAAAGTGAATTTACAGCTTATTAAAGATTCGAGATTGGAAAAAGGATATTCTCTTCAAGAAATGGCTGATTTAATGGGATTTAACGACAAAGCAAAATATTTCCGTCGCGAAACTGGAGAGTATAATTTTAAGCCAGAAGAGATTCCACAAGCAGCAAAAATTTTAGGGATTCCGCTAAAAAATTTTTTTATCAAAAAAGTATCGAAAATCGAAATAAATTAAAAAGATTGTATATTTCTGTCACAAAACATTACAAATTTCGTATTTATAAGTGTAAGGCAAATAAAAAAGTTTAGAGAGGAGAAACTATGAATCAAATCCAACTGTTTAATTTTAAAGATCAACCTGTTAGAACCGTGCTTATTGATAACGAACCTTGGTTTGTTGCAAAGGATGTTACGGAAATTTTAGAACTTAGCAACCCGACAGTGGTTATCAATCGTTTAGACGATGACGAACGGGCTAAGTTGAACTTAGGGCGTCAAGGTGAAACGAACATCGTTAATGAATATGGTCTTTATCAATTAGTCCTTGGTAGTAGAAAACCAGAAGCAAAAGAATTTAAGCGATGGATTACGCACGAAATTATTCCATCTATTCGAAAAACTGGTTCGTACTCCATATACAAAGATGAACGTTTTAATATTCCGACGAATTTAATAGATGCTTTGAGGTTGTCGGCTGATTTGGAAGAAGAACGGCAAGCGTTGCAAGTGCAAATCGAAACGGACGCTCCATATACATCATTTGGGAAAATTGTTTCTTACTCAAGCAGTGCAGTCAGTATCGGTGAGTTTTGCAAAATAGTTTATGACAAACATGGAATTTCCATTGGGCGCAATAAAATGTTCGATTGGCTTCGAAACCGCGGTTATCTGATTAAACACGGGAGAGAACGAAATAATCCAAAACAACAATATGTTGAACAAGGGTTATTCGTTAGCAAACCGGCAATTATTTCTAGAAGTATCGGAAACGTACAAGAAGCGACAACGTTAATCACAGGAAAAGGACAAGTTAAAATATCAGATCAACTGCTTAAAGAATTTCAAATTAGTTTAGCATAACGTAATTGTACATCTATAAAACCAGTATCGCACATTAAAAAATACGAAAGGAGAGGAATAAATGCCACGGACAGCAGTAATAGGAAAAGATTTAAGGGCTGTAATGGAAGAAGAAAACTTGCAACAGAAATATATTGCTTACGATACCAACACGCCACTGACTACTCTTAACGGACATGTTAAAGGCGGTAGAGTCAACGCAGATAAAGCGGTCCAATATGCCGAATCAGTTAACAATAGCAACTTCTCGTTAGGACTAGCAAATAAGTTCTTCGGAACGCTAAAAAGTCTTGACGGTGACTTGCTTAACACAGATTCTCCAAATGATTTAGAAATCATTCAAGAATTTGAAGCCGAAGAACGAAAAGAGCACAAGCTAGAAGCTCAACGAATACTAGCGAAGCGAAAAAACAAAATTACCTTAGACGATAAGCAAGTATTAATTGCTTATGCAAACGAATTTCTCGATGAGATCGCACTAGAAACGACAATCGTTGTTTCGATATTCAAAATTTGCGGTTTATCAATCATGGCAGCAGTTAAAAAGCGCATGCCTTACTGGATTAAGAAAGGCTATATGAGAAAGGAGTGATAGAAATGAATTACAAGGTCAAAGAAGCCGCGAAAGAGCTGAAGTGCGGTGAGAACGTTATCAGACATTTGATCGCAGATGGTCGAATAAAGACTATGAAATTGCCTACACAGGTTATCCCGGATTTCGAACTAGATCGTTTTAGAAAAGAAGCGTTGTCTACGCAAGAGGATTTAAGTAGATATGCTGACAAAGATTTTTTAAAAAAAATTAGATCAAACGAACAAAAACAAAAAATTTATCAAATGAGGTGAACAGAATGTCAACAAAATCAATAAAAGACCGAATGCCGGCATATGAATATAAGAACATCGAAATAGTAACAGTAGATGGAAGACGTGTAGTGAAACGCGATGGTGTGATCGTAACGCCTAAAGAGGTGCATAAAACGAGAGGAGCGAGAAGAATATGAAACTTATTAATTTTATAGTCAATAAATTTAAGTTGTACGGAATCACGTTATATAGTTTGCTTTTAGGATTGATTATCGGTTTAACAGTAGAAACAACAATCCAATTCTGGTGGATATTAGTTTATATCATCTTGGGGCTATTAATGTTACTAGGGTACGCATATCTTGCATATATATTACGAAAAGAAGTGATATGAATGTTAAACACAGAGCAAACGCATTTACTTGAAAACTTAGTCAAAGAAAAGCTTGCAGATATTGAATCAATTAAACGATTTGAGAGTAAGAAAGAGATTAGAAATAACAAACTACTCAAAGACTTAGATATTGTAACAAATGAATATCTAGCGATTAAGGAGGAATTAAAACGATGAAGCTCAAAAAAATATTGATAGTTGCAATCTTGATTGTTTTAGCAATAGCATTGGTGGCACAAATCCACTACAGCTATAGCAAGATTAATTTCCTCGAAGACAAACTAGAGCAATCCAAAAAAACAAACACAATCGATAACGACTACGTGATAGTCAAGTTCAACAAAAGTAAAGACGCGGTAGGTTACTACACGATTACGCTAGTAAATAAAAACATGGATACGAAGTTGCAAACAGAATTTACTGAGGGAAATGGGGCAGCAGTGGTTTATAACGAATCAAAAAAAGACTAACAAGGATTGCAGTCCAAGTTAGCCGTTTACAAATAATTTTTATGTGCTTAGTATATCACGAAAAAGGAGAGAGGACAATGAGCACTTACGACTCACTAGGAGCGCAGATAGAACCGATCGAGCGGAAGGTAGTTGCGTACGACTATCAAGGGCAAGAGATTTACGCAGAAGACACCGTGATTGAAATGCCAGATGGAATCTATGTTTTCCTTGGCGATTTAAAAGAATATTTGAACGAACTCGACTACAAAGAATTACTTGAACTTGTCGAAGCAAAGGAGGTTACAGTGTGAAACAGTCAACTTTAAAAATGACCCACGAAGAATGGCTTCTAGATAGAAGAAAAGGCTTAGGGGGGAGCGATATAGCGACTGTTCTAGGGCTGAACAAATGGAAGTCACCTTATCAATTATGGTTAGACAAAACGGGTCAGATTGACGTTAAGGAGCAAGAGCAAAGCGAACCTGCTTATTGGGGAAACGTTTTGGAAGAGGTGGTAGCTAAAGAGTTCCAAGAACGAACTGGCAAACGAGTAAGAAGGCGGAATCAAGTCTTTGAGCATCTGAATTATCCATTTTTAAGAGCGAATATCGATCGTGATGTAATTGGAGAAAATGCGATCCTTGAATGCAAAACAGCTAACGCCTTTCTTGGCAAAGAATGGGAAGGTGAAGAGGTCCCTTTGAGCTATCTTTGTCAAGTACAACACTACATGAATGTTTTAAATAAGGATTATGCGTATTTCGCGGTGCTTGTTGGAGGGCAAAAGTTTATATGGAAAAAAATTGAACGAGATCAAGAACTGATCGATGCCATCACTAAAAAATTAGTTGATTTTTGGGAAAACAACGTATTAAAAGGTATCGAACCACCGCTTGACGGATCAGAAGCAACGACAGAATTCGTTAGAAACGCAACACTTAAATTATCAGAAAAAGAAGTCGAGTTTTCTTCGAACGTTGACGAATTGTTAGATACGAAAGCAGATTTAGAGAAAACGGTCAAAGAATTAACGACTGAAATAAAAAAGATTGACAATCAAATTAAATTTTCTTTTAAAGAAAAAGATGCAAGTATCGCTATTACACCAAAACGAATTATTACGTATAAATTACAAAAACGAGTGCAATTAAATAAAAAAAAGGTTGAAGAAAAGTATCCGGAAATTGTTAAAGACGAATCGTTCTACACAATATCAGAGTTCAGAATTTTAAGAGAAAAGGGGATCAGATAGAAATGGCGACAAATGAAAGTTTAAAGAACCAATTAACAGAAACAAAACAAGAAGTTAATGCTCAATCACTAGGCTTTAAATCATTGATGAATACACCGACAATGAAAAAGAAATTCCAGGACATATTACACGACAAATCAGACTCATTTATGGGATCGCTTATGACGTTAGTAGGTGGGGACGACTATTTAGCTAAAGCGGAGCCGATGACGATCATTGCTGGAGCGTTAAAAGCTGCGACGATGGATTTACCTATTGATAAAAATTTAGGTTATGCCTACATCGTTCCGTTTAACCGGAGCGAAAAAGTTGGTAGCAAATGGATTAAGCACAACGAAGCACAGTTCATTCTTGGGTACAAAGGATATATTCAACTGGCTCAACGATCAGGACAATACAAAGCGTTAAACGCATTAGAAATTTATGAAGGTCAATTAGTCAGCTGGAATCCTCTAACGGAGGAGTTTGTTTTTGATTACGAAGCAAAACAATCGGATGAAGTCGTCGGGTATGTCGGATTTTTCGAATTATTAAACGGTTTTAAAAAGACTGTCTATTGGACCAAACAAGAAATTGAGAGCCATCGAATCAAAAATGCCAAAGGATATGAAAAAGAAAAATTAAGTGGTGCGTGGAAGGATAACTACGATGCAATGGCCACAAAAACGGTTTTAAGAAACCTTTTAAGCAAGTGGGGCATTTTATCAGTAGAAATGCAAACAGCCGTTATATCCGACGAGAAAGTATTCAGAGCAACGACAGAAGACGGTTCGTTGATTGAAGAGGTAGAAATTAAGCAAGCCGAACCTGCAACAGAGGAACCAGAAGAGAAATTAAATTTTCAACGTGATCAAGAGAATGAAGAAAGTCAAACAGCATTATTTGATGATAAGAAACCGCCATTAAGTGATGATTAATTACCGTTTTAAATAACAAGAGAGGGTTTATCCCTCTCGGCTTTATAAAAAAACAGGAGGTATGAGAACGTGGCAATTTATCGACAGCTACACACCACTTTTTGGAAAGATGATTTTATAGGAAATTGCAGCCAAAAAGAAAAACTATTCTTCCTCTACCTGATTTCTAACGACAACACAACTCAAAGCGGTGTGTATGAATTTAACAAGCGATATGCCATATTTGAGTTAGGCGTCAGCCAATCGGAAATAGAGGAAATGATCAACAAATTTCATAAATATAAAAAAATCATATATGACAGAGAAACAAATGAAATTCTTATTGTGAACTGGCTGAAATATAACAACGCCAATTCGCCAAAAGTGTCAACGGTAATCGACAAAGAATTAAGAGATATCAAATCGATTGAATTTAAAAAAGTGATCATCAAAAAATGCTCTGAATATAAGTATCCGATACGGACAAAAATAGAGAATATAGGCAATCCAAGTAAAAAATCTGAACAGAAAAGCTTGGATACGGTATCAATACCCTATCAATACCCTATCGATATAGTACCGATAGAGTATCCATATAGTACCGATACTGATCCACAACAGAACAGAACAGAACAGAACAGCAATACAATACAACAGAACAGAACAGCAACAGAACAGAAGACCGATGCGGTTAATCAGGCCGACACGGATACTGATTCTAAGCTGACCCCTTACAAATTTTTTCAAGAGTGCTTTGGAACTCTTAATTCTGTCAACTCCGAAGATATCACATATTGGATTTCTGATCTAGGAGAAGACTTGGTCTGTGAAGCTATGAAAAGAGCGGCTCTTGACAATAAGAGTTATAGCTACGCAAAAGGAATCATGAAAAAGTGGGCAAAGAATAATATTACGACAATGGAACAGGTACTTGCTGAAGATGTAAAGTTCGAAAATAACCGAGTGAAGAGCTACAACAGCAACCCGTCGCCTCGCAAAGAAACGCTGCCTGAATGGGCGACAGCTGAACAGGCAGAAGAAACGCCGCTAACGGCAGAGGAAGAGGAATACTTCAAAGAGCGGATGAAAAAATTGAATAAGGGGTGAACAAGTGAAACGAATACTAAACTATCCCGGCAGCAAATGGCGATTAGCAGAACAAATTATCGATTTGATTCCTGAACACACAACATATCTGGAGCCGTTTTTTGGATCGGGAGCAGTATTTTTCAGCAAGGATCCGTCAACGGTTGAGACAATCAATGATTTAGATCAGCGAGTTGTCAATTTTTTCCGAGTCTGCCGTGAACAACCAGAAAAATTGGTTTATGCAGTAAATATGACGCCACACAGCAGATATGAGCAGCAGCATGCTAGAGAGATCGTACAAGACCCGCTCGAAATGGCTCGGCTTTTCTTGATCGACAGTTGGCAGTCGATTGGTGGTGTGCAAAGGCACCACACTGGTTGGCGATCGAATATTGATAAAATCGGTGGAAAGTTGCAAGAGTGGAATGAGATTGACGATCGAATTTGGGACGTGGCGGAGCGATTAAAACATGCCCAGATTGAGAACCAGGACGCACTTAAATTGTTACGGAGATACAACAGAAAAGATGTTTGTGCTTATGTAGACCCGCCATATGTTTTAAACACGCGCAAAGGAAGGCTTTATCAGACGGAATTAGGCGACGAACGACAAGAAGAACTGCTTGCGATCTTAAATGATTTTAAAGGCTCGGTCATATTGAGTGGCTACGAATCAGAATTATACAATCAAAAATTAGCTGAATGGCACAAGATTTACTTTGACGCAAACGCAGAAGCTGGTCAGAGTCGTAATGAAGTAATTTGGTGCAATTTTGAACCTAGCGGACAGACGAGTTTATTTGAACAGGGGTGAGGGAATGAAAATGGAAAATTTAATCGAAGAACTTGAAATGGAAAAAATACATTATGACAATTTAGAGCAAGTAGGATTTAATTGTGCTGTTGACATTGTGAAGAGCTATGCGGAACAGCTAACAGAAGAACAGGAAGAAGAGTAATGAGAGAGGTAAAGTTTAGGGCGTGGGATAAGAAGAACAAAATGATTGTGACTGATGACGAGAATGACGAATCGCGATATTTAGACGGTATAATCGGAACGCCAGTGGGTATGGTTAATTATTGGTTGAATGACAAGTACACGCTAGATGACTATGTTTTTATGCAATACACTGGCTTTCTAAATCTATATGATAAAGACATTTGCGAAGATCGAAATGGTAATAGATTTATGATAATGTGGTCAGAATTGTTCCATGGTTGGTGTTACGTATACTATCTAGGAGATTGTAGAGAATACTTGCTATATAAGCTAATACAGCGTATAGGAGATTTTAAAGTTTTAGGCAACATCTACGAGAATCCAGAGCTGTTAGGAGGTATTGAGGATGAATAAGTACCCAGACGTCTATATATTAGGCAGACAAGTAAACGGTGTGTACGTTGAGTATAAGCCATCAGGGATAAGAGAACTCAAAAATGCGCAAGATAAAGCCGAATGTCTAAACCAAGAATTGGCAAGACTTGCCATACCAAATTTTTCAATCGAAAAAGGCGAGTGGAAAGTTTTAAAATATGGCACACCTAAAACTGTGGAGGTAGATGATGAAAGTGACTAAATACGGAGTAGCTACTATTTGTTACGGTCGAGAAGTAGACCGGAATTGGTATTCTACGAAAGAAGAAGCTGAAAAGAGAACGAGGGGCGAAGTGAA
>JAATGB010000166.1 GCA_015654945.1 Lactobacillales bacterium
AAAGGGCATGACGAATCTTGCCAATTTATGCCAAGACGATTTTGACAATGAGCTAACTATGGATTATGTTAATTCTCTTTACGGTTATAGAAATATTCATAAAGAAATTCTTTTTTTACAAGGGAAATCAATTTCTGGTGGGAAAATTTCATTAAAACAATTTTTTGATGGACTAATCATACAGTCTGGTATATGACAGAAAAACACCGTTAGCCAATTAATCACTCTGTAATTTCTACCAATAGAAGTAAACCTCAAAAAAGAAAGCGCCACCAATTAATATCCATAGTAATGAAGGAAATCCCTATTTAAAAAAAGTTTACTGATAAAAACGCGGACATGATTTTAGCTTGATGTCTATTCTTTACAGGTGATTTTTTCTTTTTGACCAGTCATTTCTCACCAAAATATAAAAATTCAATGTGAAAATGAAGTTTTACGGTCGGATTCATTGACTAATGTCCAGTTATTTGCTATTTTTGTAATTAAAAAATAGAGTGAGGAGCGATACCGAGTATGTCCAATTGGGAAACAAAATTTGCAAGAAAAGGCTTTACTTTCGATGATGTTTTACTGGTTCCCGCAGAAAGCCACGTATTACCAAATGAAGTAGAGATGAGTATTCAGCTGGCCAAAAATTTAAAACTGAACATTCCATTCATCAGCGCTAGTATGGATACAGTAACGGATAGTAAAATGGCGATTGCGATGGCAAGACAAGGTGGTTTAGGTGTCATCCATAAAAATATGAGCATTGAACGTCAGGCAGATGAGGTCAGGAAAGTCAAACGTTCCGAAAGTGGCGTCATTATCGATCCATTTTTCCTCACACCCACACATCTTGTAGCAGATGCGGAAAAACTCATGTCAAAATATCGCATCAGCGGTGTCCCAATTGTCGCAACTTTGGAAAATCGTAAACTGGTCGGCATTTTAACCAATCGTGACTTACGCTTTGTTACCGATTACCAAGTCAGTATTGACTCAGTGATGACCAAGGAAAATCTTGTGACTGCTCCCGTTGGCACTTCTTTAAAAGACGCAGAAAACATTCTGCAACAGCATAAAATTGAAAAATTACCGATTGTTGATAAAGATGGGGTTCTAAGTGGACTTATTACGATTAAAGATATTGAAAAAGTCATTGAGTTCCCGAATGCAGCCAAAGACGAACACGGCCGCCTACTTGCCGCCGCAGCTGTTGGTGTTACGAGCGATACATTTGAGCGTGCTGCTGCCCTTCTAGATGCGGGCGCAGATGCGATTATTATAGACACAGCACATGGACATAGTGCTGGGGTCTTACGAAAAATTCGTGAAATTCGCGAACAATTCCCGAACGCGACTTTGATTGCTGGTAATATTGCAACCGCCGAAGGTGCAAAAGCATTATATGATGCTGGCGTAGACGTCGTAAAGGTTGGCATCGGTCCCGGTTCGATTTGTACCACTCGTGTCGTTGCTGGAGTTGGTGTACCGCAATTGACTGCCATTTATGATGCGGCTTCCGTTGCGCGCGAATATGGAAAAACGATTATTGCAGATGGCGGAATTAAATATTCAGGGGATGTGGTGAAAGCATTAGCAGCTGGTGGCCATGCCGTCATGCTTGGCAGTATGTTTGCCGGAACAGATGAATCTCCTGGTGAATTTGAAATTTTCCAAGGACGTCGTTTTAAAACCTATCGTGGAATGGGCTCATTAGGTGCGATGGAAAAAGGGTCAAGTGATCGTTATTTCCAATCTGGTGTTAATGAAGCCAACAAATTGGTTCCTGAAGGAATTGAAGGGCGTGTAGCTTACAAAGGTAGCGTATCTGATATCATCTTCCAACTTGTCGGTGGTTTAAAAGCAGGAATGGGCTATGTTGGAGCTGGCAATCTAAAAGCGTTACGAGATGATGCACAATTTATTCAAATGAGTGGTGCTGGTCTGCGTGAATCACATCCTCATGACGTCCAAATCACCAAAGAAGCGCCTAACTATTCGGTTGAATCGTAATATAAAAAATACAAAAAAACAGAAAGCAAGAGCCATTCACAATGGTCATACTTTCTGTTTTTTTATAAATTTATCTTTTTTTTTCGAAAAGTGGACTAACTGGTTTATTTTCATGAATCCGTTTAATCGCATCTCCGATTAAGCCGCTCACACTTATTTCTTCAATTTTAGCTATTTTACGCTCTTCTGGTAAATTAATGGAGTCCGTTACGACTAATTTTTTGATCGCCGAATCTTCAATTCGTTCTAAAGCAGGACCTGACAATACCGGATGCGTACAAGAGGCATACACTTCAACGGCGCCGGCTTCTTTTAAGGCATTCGCTGCCAAAGTAATCGTACCTGCTGTATCAATCATATCATCAATTAAGATACATTTTTTCCCTTTGACTTCGCCAATAATATTCATTACTTCTGCTACATTTGCTTTTGGTCGACGTTTGTCAATAATCGCAATCGGCGCTTTTAAATATTCCGCAAGTTTTCTTGCACGTGTTACTCCGCCATGATCAGGAGAAACGACCACAACATCTTCGCCAACATACCCATTATCGATAAAGTAATCTGCGATCAAAGGCGCTGCCATCAAGTGATCCACCGGAATATCAAAAAATCCCTGAATTTGAACCGCATGTAGATCCAATGTAAGCATCCTTGTTGCACCAGCTGTTTCCAACATGTTTGCAACTAATTTCGCGGTAATGGGTTCACGCGCACGCGCTTTTCTGTCCTGACGCGCATATCCATAATAAGGCATGACGATATTAATCGTTTTGGCACTGGCCCGTTTTAACGCATCAATCATAATTAAGAGTTCCATCAGATTATCATTCACAGGCGAACTTGTCGATTGAATCAAGTAAACGTGCGAGCCACGAATACTTTCTTCGATATTAATTTGAATTTCACCATCACTGAATTGACTTACTGAGGATTTTCCCAACTCAACTCCAACCGTAGCGGCTATTTTCTTTGCTAAAGGTTTGTTTGAGTTCAGTGAAAAAATTTTTAGTCTGGGATCAAAGTAATGTTTTGGCATGAGGACCTCCGCTTTCTATTTTCCTGTAGGTTTTAGCTTCCCTATAAATAGTAGTCATTTTTAGCGAATAAATCAAGTTTTTCTAGTGATTTTCTTGCGAATAGGGCAGTTTTTTTGCATATTCTGTCTTATTTTCTTGTCGCGCACGTGCAATTGCCAACGATTCATCTGGAACATCTTTCGTAATCGTAGAGCCAGCAGCAATGAAACTATTTGCCCCAATCGCCAACGGTGCAACCAAATTTGCATTACACCCAATAAAAACGTTATCTCCGACGGTTGTATGATGTTTCTGCTTGCCATCGTAATTTACGAAGACAGCGCCACAGCCGACATTGATATTTTTGCCCAATGTTGCATCGCCGACATATGTGAGATGACCGACTTTTGTGCCTTCATCTAGCGTTGCATTTTTTATTTCCACAAAATTCCCAACGTGGACATTTCTGCCTAGCTTCGCACCAGGTCTTAAGCGGCCAAAGGGACCGATATCACTCCCTTGTGCGACAACTGCTTGTTCAATATGGGAGGAAGTAACCGTCACATTATCTTCTATAATACTCTCTTTAATTTCTGAATGCGCACCAATGAAACAATTTTTACCAATTTTCGTGGTTCCTTTTAAAATGACACCCGCTTCAATCACCGTGTCTGAACCAATTTCGACATCCGCATCAATGTAGGTAGTCAACGGATCAATAAAAGTCACACCCTTTAGCATGTGTGCATTGTTAATTCTTTGGCGCATTAGGCGATTTGCTTCTGCTAATGCAAGTCGATCATTCACCCCTAAAGATTCTTCAAAGTGAGGCATCTGATAGGCTGTTACACTTTCTCCCGCTTCTTTTAAAATTCCAATCACGTCAGTTAAATAGTATTCGCCTTGAACATTTTCTTTACCAACTTTTGCCAGCGCTTGGAAAAGTGCCACATTGTCAAAACAATAGGTTCCGGTATTAATTTCGGTGACTTGCTGCTCTGCTTCGGTTGCATCTTTTTGTTCGACAATTTTTTCGACTTGCGCTGCATCATTTCGAATGACCCGTCCATAACCGGTTGGGTCTTTGGCATACGCTGACAAAATCGTCGCTTTGGCCTGTGCTTTTTGGTGCATCTCAAACAATTTTTCCAGGGTTTCTGTCGTAAGCAACGGAGTATCTCCACAAATAACCAGCGTGGTTCCTTCTTTTCCCTCTAATTTATCCTTAGCCATTAAAACCGCATGCCCAGTTCCTAGTTGCTCCGTTTGTAAAACGTATTCGCTTGCTGTGCCCAACTGCTCTTGAACCTTTGCTGCTCCATGTCCGACTACCGTTACAATCTGATCAGGATGGATACCTTCGACTTGTTCAATCACATGATGAACCATTGGTTTTCCTGCTACTTGATGTAATACTTTATATAAAGCTGATTTCATTCGAGATCCTTGTCCAGCTGCTAAAACGATAGCATAGCGATTATTCACACTCTTCACTCCTCCAAAAATTAAAAAACTATATCAATAGTTTATCTTACCTGCGACAGTTTTTCAATTGTTTCAAGCAGAAGCTTCTAGCGGCTCCCCACCGATCCAGTTATTTTAAAATCATTTATGTTTTCTTACATGAATGGTTCGATCAGTAAGTAAAAAGGCGTTATGTGATAGAATAAAAAGAGAATACGATTTTGAATGGAGGAAACATTTTGGATAAAAAATTAACCATGTTTGGCTTTTTTGCGCTAACGGCCTCCATGTTAATGTCCGCAGATGAATACCCGGCTTTTGGTGAATCTGGCCTACTTGCCGTACTTTACTTGGGCTTGGCTGGTATTTTGTGGTTCTTACCTGTTGCGTTATGTTCTGCTGAGCTAGCCACAACAAAGGGTTGGGAAAGTGGTGGTGTGTACACGTGGGTCAAAGAAAGCCTTAATCAAAGAATGGGCTTCATCGCTGTTTTTTTTCAATGGCTTCAAATTACCGTAAATTTTGTGACGATGATCTACTTTATTATCGGAGCACTTTCTTATTCCACTAATTTAAAAATTTTAAATGACAATTCTTGGGTCAAATTTTGCCTTTTCTTAGTAATTTATTGGGGCATGACTTTCCTCCAATTAGGTGGAATTAAAAGGACAGATACCTTCGTCAAATATAGCTTTATTTTAGGCATTATTTTCCCGTCAGCAGTCTTGCTTATCCTTAGCCTGACTTATCTTTTTGGTGGCGGGCATCCGATGTTTGATACAAACTTAACTCGTAATCTAACTTCTTTAAAGACCTCTTTTTCACTTACTACATTGGTTCCTTACGTGCTTGCTTTTACGGGAATTGAAGCGTCTGCTTCCTACATTAACGAATTGGAAAATCCAAAGAAAAAATATCCACTTGTTTTAGTCATTTTAGTGATTTTTGCAATCATTTTGGATTCTTTAGGTGGATTATCTGTAGCGACGGTCATCCCGGTGGCGGATATTTCCATGAATCAAGGCGTCATTCAGGCTTTAAGCCTGACTTTTACCAAGACATTGCCCGCCTTTGCATTTTGTGCAAAAATTATTGGTCTCTTTATGGCGATCGGAATGCTAGGCGAAATCAGCTCCTGGATTGTGGGACCAGTCACTTCTTTGTTAAAAGCTGCTGAGGACGAAATTTTACCTGAAACCTTGTGTACGTTAAATAAAAATAGTGTCCCACAACGCTTGATTCTTTTGCAGGGAGCCGTTGTATCCGTCATTGCGTTCGTTCTCACAGTGGGAATTGGTGGCAATAATACAGCCTATAAAATGGCGATGTCCTTTACTGTTATGCTCTACATGGTGACCTATATTTTGATTTTCATCTCCTATTTAAAAGGGGCACAAAAAAACAATCGAACCTTTACAATTCCCGGTGGCAGAATTGTTCAGAAAGTCATTGCTTTTGTTGGTCTGCTCACTTCTATTGTCATTTTTCTCTCAACATTTTATCCGAGCAACCAGCTCCATTCCTTTTCTACTTTCCATTATATGTTGATTATGGTCCTCTTTTTTGGCCTGATTTTACTACTCACCTTTAGCATTTATGCCATTGGTATCCGCGAAGCGAAAAAACACAAAAAGATTATCCTTCGGCACCATACCGCCAATGAGGTGCCTAAATTTTCACTCTTAAAAGGGCGCAGCGAACACAAAATCGAAGAGATCAAATGAGGAAGCCTTGATTTTTAAATTATACAGAAACTATGAGCGAAATATGGTATAATCTACAGATATATGCAACGATTACTATGAATTGAAAAGGTTAGATGGATTAAAGGAGGCTTTGCTGGAAATGGCAGAAAAAGATACATTTTACATCACTACCCCAATTTATTATCCAAGCGGGAAGCTACATATTGGTAGTTCTTATACGACAATCGCCTGTGATGTAATGGCTCGTTATAAACGATTAACTGGTTACGACGTATTTTACCTAACAGGATTAGATGAACATGGTCAAAAAATAGAATCCAAAGCGAAAGAACTGGGTGTCCAACCACAAGAATATGTCGATGAAATGGCCGTAGATGTCCAAAAACTTTGGAAACTATTAGATATTAGCAATAATAAATTTATCCGGACAACCGAGAAAGCACATCAAAAAAGTGTCCAACAAATTTTTGAACAACTACTTGCGCAGGGCGACATCTATCTTGGGGAATACGAAGGTTGGTATTCCGTTTCTGATGAAGAATATTTTACGGAAACACAGTTAGCAGAAGTCTATCGTGATGATGAAGGAAAAATGATTGGCGGAAAAGCGCCAAGTGGCCACGATGTGGAGCTTGTAAAAGAGGAATGCTATTTCTTTAAAATGAGCAACTACGCAGGCAGATTACTAGAGCACTACGCAAAATATCCTGATTTCATTCAACCAGAATCACGCAAAAATGAAATGATTAATAACTTTATTAAACCCGGTCTTGAAGATCTTGCAGTCACACGTACTAGCTTCTCTTGGGGAATCAAAGTTCCAAGTAATCCCAAGCATGTGATTTACGTCTGGATTGATGCGTTGGCTAACTATATTACCGCGCTTGGCTACGGCACAGAAGACGAAAGCAACTTTGAAAAATACTGGCCAGCTGATGTCCATATGGTAGGAAAAGAAATCGTTCGCTTCCATACTATTTATTGGCCTATTATGTTGATGGCTTTAGGTTTACCTTTACCTAAAAAAATATTTGGACACGGTTGGTTGCTAATGAAAGACGGCAAAATGTCAAAATCAAAAGGCAATGTGGTTTATCCTGAAATGCTCGTTGAGCGCTATGGGCTGGATGCTTTGCGTTACTATTTAATGCGTTCCGTTCCGTTTGGTAGTGATGGTGTCTTTACTCCCGAAGATTTTGTGTCTCGTGTTAATTATGATTTAGCCAACGATTTAGGCAATCTACTTAATCGGACAATTGCGATGATTAATAAATACTGTGAAGGGGTTGTTCCTCCCTATAAATCACAAGTAACCGCATTTGACAGCGAACTATCCACGACTGCCGCAAACGTAATAGGTAAATATCACCACGCGATGGAAAATATGGAATTTAATATTGCATTAACTGAGATTTGGACTTTAATTTCTCGGGCCAATAAGTTCATTGATGAAACCGAACCATGGGTCCTTGCAAAAGATCCTGAAAAGAAAAATGAACTTGATAGTGTCATGATTCATTTAGCAGAAACATTGCGGATTGTGGCCATATTGCTGCAACCTATTCTAACGCATGCACCAAAAGAAATATTCAGACAGCTTGGTTTGACAATGGAAACTGTGGATATCGAAAATATTCATTTTGGAGAATTTCCGGAGAACACTACTATTGTCAGCAAAGGTACCCCCATTTTCCCTAGACTCGAAATGGAAAAAGAAGTAGCCTACATTAAAGAAAAAATGAATGAAACAAGCCATACGACCTCTGAAGAAATTAATTGGCGTCCAGAAGAAACAGAATTAGTCTCCACAAAAGATGCAGAAATAAAATATGATGTGTTTGATCAAGTCGAATTAAAAGTTGCCGAAATCATTGACTGTAAAAAAGTTAAAGGTGCTGACAAGCTGCTTCAATTTAGGCTTGACGCAGGTGATAAGGCCGATCGACAAATTCTTTCTGGTGTAGCCGAATTCTATCCAAATCCAAAAGATTTAGTTGGAAAAAAAGTCGTAATTGTCGCAAATTTAGCTCCTCGAAAGCTCCGTGGTGAGATCAGTCAAGGAATGATTCTATCCGCGGAAAACAATGGCAAATTAAAAATCGTCGAAGCACCAAAAGAGATGCCAAATGGCTCGATTATTGCATGATAAAAAACGGCTGAACGATAGAAGTGCAACACCTTCTTTCTCAGCCGTTTTCCCCTATAAACTCTAGAAAAGAGGCAAATCAAATGATTTTTGATACACATACCCATCTAAATGCTGCCGAATTTTCAGCAGACATTCCTGAAACTATTGCCCGTGCAAAGGGATTAGGCGTTACTGAAATGGCTGTTGTTGGTTTTGACACTCCCACCATTGAAAAATCTTTAGCATTAAGTCAAGAATTTCCTTTTATTTATAGCATTATTGGCTGGCATCCTACAGAAGCAGGTTCTTACACAGCTACGATTGAGAAAAAATTGATTCAACAATTAACCAGTGAAAAAGTGGTCGCGTTCGGTGAAATTGGCCTTGATTATCATTGGATGGAAGATCCGAAAGAGGTCCAGGAAAAAGTTTTTCGCCGCCAAATTTCGCTTGCAAAAGAACGGAAATTGCCTATTAGTGTTCATACAAGAGAGGCTTTGGAAGATACATATCGTATTTTAAAAGAGGAAAAGATTGCCGAAATTGGTGGTATTATGCATAGTTTTAGCGGTGATCCTGAATGGATGAAGAAATTTTTGGATCTAGGCATGCACATTTCGCTAAGCGGAGTCGTTACCTTTAAAAAAGCCATTGAAGTTCAAGAAGTCGCAAAAGCAGTCCCGCTTGACCGGTTATTGCTCGAAACAGATGCTCCTTACTTAACGCCTGTCCCTTATCGCGGCAAACGAAACGAACCCGGTTATACACGGTATGTCGCTGAAACCGTTGCACAGCTAAGAGGAGAAACGCTCGAAGAAATTGCGCGTGCTACAACCCGCAATGCCCATAAGCTATTTAAAATTAAGGAGTAACCTTGTGAAACCAAAAATTCAAGAAATTATCGTGGTTGAAGGAAAAGACGATACCAAAAGGATTCAAGAAGTGGTCGAAGCCGACACAATTGAAACCATCGGATCGGCCATCAACGAAACCATTTTAAAACAAATTGCCTTCGCCCAAGAGCTTAGAGGTGTAATTGTCTTTACAGATCCAGACTTTTCAGGAGAGAAGATTCGCAAAATCATTACCGAAGAAGTCCCTGCTGCAAAACACGCCTTTTTGCCAAGAAAAGAGGCAAAACCGCGAAAAAAAGGGAGCCTCGGCGTTGAACATGCGAGCGATGAAGCTATTCTCCATGCTTTAACCCATCTAATGACCCCGCGGAAGCAGCAGCTGGCTTCCTTCGTGACACCCGAAATGTTGATGTCTGCCGGACTTGTAGCTGGGCCGCATGCAAAAAAGCGCCGGGAACGATTAGGCGATATTTTACAAATTGGCTATACGAACGGCAAGCAATTGGGAAAAAGATTGACAATGTTTGAAATCACAGAGGACACGTTTCAGCAAGCAATGAAAACCATCCTGGAGGAAGAAATACATGAATGAAAAAGACATTGCGACACCCAGCAGAACCATGGAAATTCTAAAAAAATATGGCTTCTCTTTTAAAAAAAGTTTGGGTCAAAATTTTCTGACTGAACCAAATATTTTACGCAATATTGTGGCGGCTGCCGCAATCACAAAAGAAACAAATGTTATTGAAGTTGGGCCAGGAATTGGCGCACTTACAGAGAATTTAGCACGAGCAGCGCATCAGGTTCTAGCGTATGAAATAGATGGACGACTAATCGATGTTCTTCATGAAACACTCTCACCCTATCCCAATGTTCAGATTCTCCATCAAGATGTTTTAAAAGCCGACATTGAAGCGGATGTTGCCAAACAATTTACCGATTCTTACCCAATCAAAGTCGTTGCAAATTTACCTTATTATATTACAACACCCATCATGATGTATTTTTTAGAAACGGCTCTTGATATCCAAGAAATGGTCGTCATGATGCAAAAAGAAGTTGCGGATCGAATTACCGCAAAACCCAGCACAAAAGCGTATGGTTCTTTGTCGATCGCGGTCCAGTATTATATGGAAGCCTCCATTGCCTTCATCGTACCAAAAACCGCTTTTGTCCCTCAACCAAATGTTGATTCTGCGATTTTAAAGCTCACCAAACGAGTAACACCCGCGGTACAAGTGACGGATGAAAAAGCTTTTTTCCGTTTAACAAAATCTGCTTTTCAGCAACGCCGAAAAACGTTGTGGAATAATTTAACTCACGCATATGGAAAAGATGAAAAAACGGTTATATGGTTAGAAAAAGCCTTGGAAATAGCCGAAATTGATCGCAAGCGTCGCGGTGAAACACTTTCCCTTGAAGAATTTGCACGATTAGCCAATGCCATGAACAATTTGCCCAAGGACGATAATTAGAAGCGTAGTGTATTCAATCTGAAGGGAGCAAACACAATGAAAAGTTTTAATGTTTTATTATTTGATGATTTTGAAACGTTGGACGCCATGGGACCTGTCGAAATAATCGGTCATCTTTCTGATTTTCAATTAAATTATTATTCACTGACTGGTACAAAAATAACCAGTAAGCAAGCATTTACAATCGAGACAAAACCACTGAATTCATTGAAAGCTTCTGACGTCTTCCTCATTCCTGGCGGGATGGGAACGCGCAAAGAAAGTAAAAATCCGGAACTAATCAGCGAGATTACACGGATTTCAGCTCTTTCGACGTTTGTTCTCTCAGTGTGTACGGGAGCCGCGCTTCTTGGGCAAACTGGCTTGCTCGACAGCTTGTCAGCAACCACGAATAAAAAAGCGTTTGACTGGGTTGTCTCAACCAATCCACACGTTAACTGGCAAAAAAATGCTCGCTGGTGTGTAGCTGAGAAATTTTACACCTCTTCTGGTGTATCCGCGGGAATGGATATGACATTGGGCTTCGTATCTGACCAATTTGGTCTAGAAAAAGCGTTTGAAATCGCACAAGGAATCGAATACATTTGGAATCAAGCTCCCCAAAATGATCCCTTTTCAGTTCGCTAATTTTGCGATTTTGCAACCTAAAAATCATCTTTTTTGACTGATAATGAATGATCCTGTACAATCAATAACAACTTATTGTCTTACTAAATTGGAGGAGAAAAAATGACTACTTTTTCTGTTAGAAAGCTCACATTCTCAGCGATTCTGATTGCAATCGGGATTTTAATCCCCCTTATCATGCCCATAAAAATCATCATTGGGCCGGCTTCCTTTACCTTAGCAAGTCACGTACCCATCTTTTTAGCTATGTTTCTTTCCCCTGGCGTCGCAGTTTTAGTCGCGCTTGGTACCGCTTTAGGTTTTTTCTTATCTTTTCCTGCAATTATTGCTTTTCGTGCCCTATCTCATGTGTTATTTGTCGCAATTGGTGCCTTGATCTTGCAAAAAAAACCACAAATCGTTGGTTCCTTTCGGCGTTTTCAAGTTTTTAATATCGGCATTGGTTTGATTCATGCGTTAGCAGAATTAGCTGTCGTTTCGATTTTCTTTTTCCAAGGAAACATGGCAGAGACGACATACACCCAAGGCTATTTTTACACTGTCTTCCTCTTGGTTGGTGTCGGAGGGTGGATTCACAGCATTATCGATGGAAGTATCGCCTATTATATTGGTGAAAGACTCAGCCATCTCTTTGAATTTCCGGTTTTTGTCGCAGCGAAAAAATATGTACCCAATCGACCAAAAGCACACTAGAAATTTTTAAAACGATCTGTAAAAGCTAGCATTTTCAGCTAGCTTTTACAGATCGCTATTTTTTTATCTTTTGATCATTTGTCTTTTTTTTCGTCTGCGTCGAGAATGTCGCTTTTTTTTAGAAATGATTACAAAAATTCCGCAAACACTCAATAAAGTCACTCCGGCTATGAGCAATAATAATAGCCTATTCCCGCCTGAATCAGGTAATTTAAAAAGCTTGTTATTATTTACGGTATAGGTCAATTGATAGTAATAGGTCTTACCATCGATTTCGATTCCTTTATCCTCTGTTGTCGCCATGCCATTCCCATCGTCTTCGTAAGGTAAGGTAATCTGGATGGCTTTTGCTAGCAAACTGTGCCCTGCTACCGTTTTAATTTCAGTTAATAAATACGTACCTTCGGGCAGATGGTCAAATAGATAGATGGCCTTGCCAGTTTTGGCGTCGATCGCAGTGGTTCCTTCCCACGTTTTCCCATCGACCTTTTCTTGCCAATTTCCGGCTCGATCGACTGTTGCTTCTGCTAGTTTAAAGACGGCACCGGCTAATGGATTTCCGTCGCTTTCCTTTACAACTGTGACAGCTCCCTCTAACTGAACCTGAACCACGGGGTGGTAATATTTTTGTTTATGTCTATCTGTTTCAGGTCCCCAGTTTACCCACGCTTCTTTGTTCGCATGAAAACCTGCTTTCCCAGAACTCGTATTATTTGCCCCATAATCTGAATCGCGATCGCCGATAACTCCTGCATAGCCGTCATTTCCGTTTACTTTATTCGCCAAAAAATTATCTTGCGCACTCGCTGCTAAATTAATGTTAAAAGAAACTGTATATTTGACTTCTCTAGGCATTACTTCTTGAAATGCTACCGCAAGCTCTCTTTTCGTTGCATCATACTTGATCGTATAACGGCTTGAGTCGATCACACCTGCAGTATTGCTCCCTTTTCGTGTTTCCGTTACTTTCAGCTCTGCATTTAATTCATTGTATGTAACTTCTTCACTGATTGCATCCGTGATCACAACTCGATCCACAGCCGTACCTGCTATTCCATTGACATTGCTTGTTAGCAATTCTGATGTGGGAGAAACCGATGCACGTTTTGAATAACCTGCTATTTTTTCGATAATCTTTACATAGGGCGGAGCAGTATTTTTTGCAACTTGTGAGCCATATAGAAAAACGTCTTTATTTGTATTTCGAAACGCATCTGCAGCGCCTAAAGTTCCACGTACAATTTGATCAGAAGTAATTGTTTCTGAAGCTCTTACGACAGTTCCTGACCCTTCTAACGTATCGAGACGAGTTGAGCCGGTTGCAGTGAAATACATATTGGCTTCTCCATCTGAAAGAAGTAACACCATTTTTTCGTTTTTTTGATTTCCTTTTGGTAATAATTCCTGCGCTTGCCAAAGACCACTCTCAATATTCGTATCATCATTTGTAAAACAGCTGTCATTCAATTTGTTGGCTAGCTGTTTTGAATCTTTGCTCCAATTTAAAAGAACGGTGCTTTTGGCGCCAAATTCGACCACGCTAATTTGGTTGTCTGCATGCAATCCTAAAAAATTCGCAAAAAAATTACTCCCTGATCGCTTGCCCGTTCCATTTATTTCCCCGCCAAGCAAACGATTAATGGCACTAATTCTAGAGATTTCTGCCTCTAATTTCCCCGCCATGCTTGACGATTTATCAATGACGACTACTAAATCCATGCCGCTTTCTTTATAATCCGTCTGATCTACAGCATCTAAATACAAACGGTAATCTTTCTTACCTGCTAATTTTGTATCTGGATTTGGTTGACCATCCCCTAAGTAGTCAATTTGCTTCTGCCCTTTTACTATTGGCACCACAGGCTCAATCACAGATTGATCTACTGCGACTTGAATGACTGGATGGTTGTAGATATATTCATAGGATTCAGTTTCTCCAGTTTCGTTTTCTCGTTCCCAAGAAACAGTTGCTTGTTCATTTGACCGAAGACCGATTTTTCCTGAGCTTGTAGTGTTTCCTGGATAATCCGTGTTCTTATCACCCACTTGACCTAGTTTTCCATAGCGATCTGCGCCATTCTTAGTGGCATCAATGGCTTCTTTTGCTTGCTGGTTTACTTTAACATTAAAAGAAACTGTATATGTCGCGTCAATTTCCAAACCACCTTTGATCATAACCGAAAATTTCTTTGGCTCTTTGGTCGTGGGTTCCGTCAACACATACTCACTGGAGGAAAGGCTTCTTATGGTCCCATCCTTCGATTTTTTTTCAACTTTTAGATCGGCTGCTTCGCCACCGTAGTCCACATATTCACTCAGCTCATCTGCAATCGTTACATTTTGCATGATACCAATTAATTTTTCAAAAACACCTAAAAGGTCAGAAGCATTTGAAGCTGCGTACGACAAAGATTTAGCAGATGCAACATCCGCTAAAAACTGCTTTCCTGTTGTCGCTGAATCAGAATTTTCATCCATAAAAATTGTTGCTAACATTACATTTGGATAAAAATCTTTGAATTTTTCAGCTGCTTTTTTTGTGCCATATTGAATAAGTTCCGTCGAGTTTCGGCCATCGCCAGCAATATTCACCAACACATCATCGCCTACAATTCGCGCAGTTGATTTTTCAAATCCATCATATTCGGCTCTGTTTGTTGGATCGGCTGCTATGATCGATTTTTCACTTTTAATATTCACAACAGTCGGTAAACCATCGCTTAGTAATATCACCATTTGTTGGCGTTTGTCAGCGTCATCATTTGCTAGTTGTTCATGCGCCAGCCACAGCCCATCTTCTATATTGGTAGAACCCAAGCGATAATTATAGCCGCTGTAATCATCTAATAGAATCGTTGCGAGTTCACTGCGTTCGATCTTGCCATTTTTATTTGTGTCGAGATCGCTTTTAGTAAGCCAATCCGATAGATTATTTCTTTGATATTCAAAAGCTTTAAAGCTAATTCGATTCTCCGGCTGCGCTTCAAATATGCTATTAATCAGACCGAGCTGACTATTAGAAACACCTTTTAAAATATTATTCAACACATCATACCGTGTAAGTCCTGAAGCAAAATTATAACGAACCATACTGTTTGAATGATCTAACACAAACACAATATCTGTGGGCTTGCCGACCGATGTTCCAACAACATCTAAATAAACACGATAATCGTCTTCCCCTTTTAGCTCCGTATCTGGATTTTTTGTTCCATCACCGAGAAAATCAATTTGCTTTTTGGCATTCAGAAATTCATTTGCTGATGTCTTATCCGCGCTTACTCGCGTTGTTTGTCCCACACAAAATCCGACAAAAAGACTAATTATCAGCAAAAGTAGGGACCTGCTAATATTTTTCATATTTTCCCTCCTCTACTTAAAATGAACTTGTAAAACAGGTTGTGGCAGCTCTATTTTAGCAGTTTTATCCTTTATCCGGTAGCGCACAAGCGCGCTTTCGCTGATTGGAAATCCAGCTTGATTCATGCTGTTTCCTTGCGCAGTTCTATCTGTTCCAGCATCGCCAATTCTGTCATTATAGGCGGGCAAATTTTTAAGTACATTCTTCATATATGTCCGATATCCAGATTCACTCGCCTGAATATCAAAGGAAATTTCATACGAAGCGGTACTTTCTAATGGTTCTGAAAAAGCTAATTTTACGGTTTTATTCTCACTATTATAAGAAAATGCGTAGCGACTCTCCGCAACGGATTTTTTTCCAGTATTCGTTTCTTCATACACAGTTAGATTGGCTTTTTTCTTCGTAAAATCTACATACTTACTGAAAGTATCAATCAATACAACATTTTTTATTTTGACTGATTTTGCTTTTTTTTATTCAGGTAGACAAGAAATCTGGTAATATAAGCGGTATGCATCCACCATTTCTTTTTTTTCTTGTTGATTGTAAAGCGGTTCAATCGTTTTATTGACGCTCAACTTCTCTTGTTCCAATGAGGATTTTTCTATTTCTACTGCGTGTCCCTCCTCTTGTTTTAAAAAAAGGATGCCACAAGCTAGCAGCACAAGCATGCTCCAAAAAAGAACCCCAATATCAAGTTTTTTTTCCTTCATGTTCGATCCACCTTTCCTAAAAATGTATCAATAAAGATTTTGAGAGCAATTCTTCATTTAGACATATCGAAATAAGAGTCAATCGTTCACTCTTTTCAAAACATATTCTATGATTGGACGAAACAAATCATCCAATCATAGAATACAAAATTTACACGTTTCTATTTACTCGCCTTTTGTCACTTGCACAACCGGATGCATATACGTCATTTCTTTTTGGTTGTCACTGACTGACCAAGTTGCTGAAGCCTTCTCGTTCGAACGGAAACCAAACTGATTTGAACTCGTTTTATTCGCTAAGTAATCAGTGTCTGTCTCGCCTTTTACTCCGTTGTATCCTTCATTACCCATAAAAAGATTTCTGTCATATTCCGCTGTTGCGGCATCACTTACTGATACATTATAGGAAACAGTATAAACTGAATTTTCTGGCATCGGATCGACAAATTTCACTTGCATGGTCTTACTATTTGAATCATATTGATACGTATATTTTGCTGGTGCTATCGGAACCGTTACACCATTGCTTTCAGCTGTAACTTTTACATCTGCCTTCGTGTCTACGTAATTCACATATTTACTCAACGTATCTTTAATCACGACATTTTCAAGCGGGTTAATTTTTGCTCCACTTGCTTTTCCTGTGCTTCGAACATTTAAATAGAGACGATAATCATTTTTTCCATTTACTAATGTATCTGAATTAGCCACATCGTCACCTAGATAATCGATTTGTTTCTTAATGCTTCCTTCTGCATCTACTTCTGGTACTTTTACTTGCACGACTGGATGATCATAGACATATTCATAATTTGCTGTCGAACCATTTCTTTCAATTCGATTCCACGTAACCGTTGCTTTCACATTTGAAGGCAATCCCGGTTGTTGTGAACTAGTTTTATTGGTTTGATAATCGGTATTTTTATCACCAAGAATCCCTGCTGGACCATAGTATGCCGTACCGTTTTTTGTTGTATCTACTGCTTGTTTTGCTTTTTCCGTTGTTTTCACATTGAAAGAAAGTGTATAAGTCGCTCCAATTTCCAAACCACCTTTAATCGTCGCAGAAACTTTTTTCGGATTCCACCAATTCGGTTGATTGATTGTATATTGTGAAGGCGCTAAGGTTGTTACATTACCATTTTGATTCGTTTTTGTTATCTTGATGTCTGCTTGATTATTGTAATAATCCACATAGGCTGATAATTCGTCCGTAATTGTCACATCTTCCATAATGCCGATTGATTTTCTGAACGATTCAATTAATTCATTGATATTTTCGGCACTATACGAATAATTTGGCGTTGAAGCCATGTTATCCAGTAAATTCTTGTTGGTCGAATAGTCACCTCGATTCGCAATAAAAATACTATTAAGCGTCATTTCAGAATGATTTCTTTTAAAAATAGTTGCAGCGTTAATCGTTGGCTGAACACAAGCTCTCATATTGTTTGGGCTTATTTGTCCTGTTCCTTTACGGCTACCGCTGCCTTCAAATGTATCAATGCGATTGCCATTAAACCATCCGCCAGGAGTCATATAGTGCGTTGGCACACCATCACTCAAGACAATCACAATTTTTTCATGCCCGTTGTTTTTAACACTTCGATCTTCTAACAGATTTTGTGCCCACCACATACCTTGCTCTGTATTTGTTCCACCTCTATTGGAGTCCCAAGTAGAGGGTGTACTTCTAGGGATTTTAGCTTTTAGTGCTCTTACTTGGTCTTTCCCCATCCATGACGTTAGCTTTTCACTCCATCCGTTGAATTTTACCAAACTAATTTGATTGTCGGGATTTAAATCATAAATTTCATCAATCATCCCTTTTTGACCGGATGTACCTTCTAATACTTTATTTAAAGCTGTAATTCTTTTATCCCAGCCCATATTGTACGTACCCATACTCGCTGAATTATCAATTACTAAAACGACATCCATCGCCGGATAAACACTGGTTCCTACCACATCTAAATATAGCCGATAAAAATCTTCACCCTGTAATCTTGTATCAGGATTCGCTTGACCATCTCCCAGATAATCAATTTGTTTTTTTGCATCTAGAAATTCATTCGCATAAATTTTTGTGACCGTTGCCGCTTCAGAGCCTTTTGGAATAAACGGAACAAAGGTGATAATCGCAATCAAAAAAATAGTTAACCCTTTTACAAATTTTGTTTTCCACTGTTTCATTTTAATTCTCCTTTTCTCACTCTCTCTTTTTTTCCACGAAGATACGAATCGTTAAAAATAGTAATATACTCAAAAAAAACATTCCCCCAAATAAAAAAATACGATTGACTATTTTGTAAGATGGAACAAATTTTTTCAAAAAAAAGTTTTTGTGTGTTCTTTTTTCCACTTTTTCTTCTGTTTGCAGCGTGTCTTTTTTTTGCTCTTGCTGCTGATCTTCTTTTTGCATTGCTACACGTTCTGTTTTGATTAATAAGCGTTGGGCGTTACTTCCGAGCGGATGGCAAGTAACTAATGTTACTAAATCTTTCCCTTTTACTATTTTTAATTTCTCGGATTGTGCTGGATTGATCACTTCTTTTTCGTAGATTTGGTATTGATGCGTTTCACCCGCAATATGAATATACATACTCATACCAATTTGCAAATCATTCACATTTCGAAAAATTCGCCAAAACGCATACCCTCGATGCCCCGCAAGTGCCGAATGTGTGCTCTTTCCACCAATAGGAAAAGAAGTTTGTGAAATCACACCGACACCTTTACGCAGCTGTCGTTCACTGGTGCTAACATAGATCGGCAATTTTTCTGCAATATCCGGAATTTCTAAATAACCAATCACTTCATTATCCTCGACTCCGATCGAATTACTTATCCCTTCAGAAAAAGGATCCTGTAATGGCTGTGATTCATATTGTAAAGTTTGATTATAGGCTTCAAAAAACTGCTTTTTTTTCGCATTCACTTTTTGACTTTGATTTTCTTTATAAAACTTATAGCGGATGTTTAGTTGCAGGTCATTGTAAAAAATTCTAATTTGAGGATAAATAATAATAACAATTCCAATTGAAAGTAGCAGCAAACGAAGCAATTTGATTCTTTTCATAAAAAGTCCAATCTTCCCTTCAAAGTAACGCATCATTCCGAATGCTCATTGTTTTTTACGACGCTTCCGTTTTTTTCGCTTTTTCCGTTTTTTTCTGTTTCTCCAGAAAACATACAGTCCATATTGAAGCAAGATAGCTAGTAACAAAACAAGCAAACTACTCACATAAGCTTTTCGTAATGTATTCTCTTTTGCCTTTGATTTTTTCTTTTGCTTCTTCGGTAGCGTATAAGGAACTCTTTTGCCTCTTACTAACAAACGGTGCGTATTGACTCCATAAGGGGTGCACGTAACAAGCGTGACATAGTCTTTTTGTGAATCTATCAATAAATCGTTAATATTATCTGGTTCTGTGACCTTTATTTGATCTACTTTATAGGCTAAAACATCCTTTAGCACATAAAGATAAAACAAATCTCCTTTTTTCAATGCATTTAAATCATTAAACATCTTGGCACTGATTAAACCCGTATGACCAGACAATACAGCGTGCGTTCCTTTTCCACCAATCGGAAGAGAAGAATTTAATAAATGACCCACACCTTTTGACAGAGCCTCTTCACCGGTACCATGATAGATGGGGAGCCGAACTGCAATCGCAGGAATTTCGACATACCCCATTACACCATTTTTTGCTATATTCAATAGATCACTATATGTTTGATTTTTTTCGGCTAGGAGATCCGGATTAAAAGGATCGGTTAGCACTACATTCCCTAGTAGCTCTTCATTGTATTTTTGGGCCCACTTTTTTTCTTTTATTAGTTCTTTTTTTGAATATTTTTTTAAAGATTTTTTAAATCCCTGAACCACTTTTTCCTGGTTTTTATTCGCAAGATAATTACTCACAAACGGATAACTTAACAAGCCAATTCCTGCTAAAAAAAGGAACAAGACGATACCATTTGTTACCTTATTTTTCATCTTTTCGTCCCTCTCTTTGCCATTTTCAAGAAAAGGTTGTTTCCGTAACCACCTGTCAAGGCTGCCAGTACGTAGTAGCAAATTTTTTTATCGATTAAAACGAATCAATAAAGTAGTTACTCAACAATTCGTTCCCCGATGCTTTGCTTATTTAATTCAGCGCTTTTTTCTTTTTACCTGATTTTGACCATGTCATCAATCCGGCAAGAATCACGATTAGACCCGCACCAGTAAATAAATAGGTTCCCATACCGCCTGTAATTGGTAACGTAAAGCCTTTATTATTTTTTACATTTAAGTGAATGTAACCTCCTTCACCATTGTCGGTAATCGTTAATTCTTCCCCATTTGCGTATGCTTTAATGGTTAATTTTTCCGATCCTGTGAAATCTTCTCCTAAACTTGCTAAATCTGCTTCAATTTTAATTTCAACAACATCCGCAAGTAATTGATAGCCTTCTGGCGATTTTACTTCTTTTAGGTAGTATGTTCCTGCTTTTAGTCCATAAAATTTGGCTAAGCCATTGCTATCGGTTTCTCTTGGATTCGCACCATTAATCGCGCTCAAGGTTCCGTCTGCTGCTACTTCAAACAATTGTGCTAACGTCGTACATGCTTTATCCATATACAAGCCAAACTGTGCACCTGCTAATTTCTTGGCATCATCTTCACCATCAATTTTAAGTAAATCAATCCCAGTAACATAAGCAGCGGTTTTATCTGGTGGTGTCACATGCCATTGCTCATCTTGATCTGTACCATATTCTAGTTCACCCGCATTTTGATTCCCTGTTCCACCAATAACCGCTTTTTCATTAATGGTTGCAGTATATTTTACTTTTACTTTTTTAACATCTTTAATTTTTGCATAATCAAAGTAAACACCAAACGTTTTACTTTCGGTCACTGCTTCTCCTGTAATAGTTGCCTGATCTCCCTTGAAAAGTAAGGAATAGTCACTTGGTGTGTTTAATTTTTTTTCTGTTCCATCCTCTGCAACAGCAAATACATCAATTTTCGCTTTATCCAAAGTTAGACCCGCACTCATTTCATCTTTAATCGCAAATCTAACTTTAGTAGGATCAGTTTCATCTGCATACTTAATGACATTCGCTTCGATCTGGTAATGAAGCACATCTCCAACACCGGTAGTTGTTTTTTCAGTCGAGCTGCCATTCTCTTCAATAGTCTTGTCAACATCTACCTTATCATTTTTTACTTCAACTTCGACATCATAATTCCAAGTATCCAACGCTGTTTTTTCCGTATTAGGAACAGATACCATGAACGGTCTCGCCGTACTTGCATAACCCGCAGGAACTTTTGTTTCGACAATCAAATAATACCCAGTATCTACGGTACCAAAGGCTACATCTCCACTTAGATTCGAAGTAGCCGTATATTTTCCAGCAATGTTTTTATCTTTTATATAGGCCTGCATTTCCGTAATTAATGATTCTAATTTGGTTGTATTATAGCCTGATATTTTATCAGGTGTGATTCCTTTTTCTGTAAAGAACGCTGCAAAAGCGGGATCAATGACGTACTCCGAACCATTCTTTGCGGCCGCAACTTTCGCATCAAAATCCATCACTTTGTAGGCAGTAAACTCTGCACCTTCTAGAGCGGTAAGATCGCCAGCTTTTTTCTTGTGTAAGGTCAATGTACCTGTTTCTGCTATAATTGTTTGTTCTGCATTTGCTGTATAAGCGGTTAAGCCAATATAATTGCTAGCTGGTGATGCCCCAAGCAGCAGCATCGCTAATAATGACGTCGTTATCAATTTATTCTTTTTCATTTTTTTTCCCCATTTCCCTTATTTTTCATTAATTCATCTGTACTTCTATCTAAAAATCATCGACAATTACACTCTTTTAAACAGCTCCTTTCCAATAAAAATCAAACGTTTTTTATAAAAACGCATAAAAAAATTTATTGTAAAATTCCTTTACAAACTGATAAATAGCTACTACGTTATTTTGCTTTTTGACAGACTCTTTGCCCTTCTTTTTCAGATATGTTTCCGTAGCATGCGAACAATTTCCCGCTCAAGTGTATCAAATACATTTGATAAAGGTACATTCATTTAATCCTCTGCTCAAAAAAAACAAACCCTTCTACAGAAAGATTTACGAATTAAAAAACATGAAAATGTAATAAGTACTAGAATCAAATATTTATAATACACAACAACCTACGCTAAAGCAAGTGTTTTCCAAACAAAACGAACGTTTTATAATAATTACAATGTAACTATTTACTACCTTTTTTATATCGTTTTTATAACTTTTAAATCTTTAAATACTCCTTTTAGATAAACTGTTTTCAAAAATAAAGTCTTGCTAAATACTATAAACAAGAAGAAATAAACCGCAATTCAAAACAACTATCCGAAAATTAAATAACTAAAATAATTTGTTTTTTAAAAATTTTGTTTGACCAGATAATTTGAACTTTGTACACACAAAAATAGTGAAATTCAGGTTTTTCATGTAGGCAGTTAAAAAAGTAAACGGCATTTTTCTATTTTTTTCGTTATTTTACTTGCTTACTAACTATTGCTAGATAGCTTTTTATAAACAAAAAAACTATTTAAAAGAAGTTTTGTTTGCTCTTCTTTCAAATAGTTTACGACACTTATTTTAATCATGTTTTAACGGATTACTTGTTCTGTTTCTTTGTCAAAAAAATGACTTTTGTTAACATTAAACGCAAGTGACACCGAGGTTCCTGGTCGATAATCAGAACGTGCGTCCACTCTTGAGATAAATTCTGTTTCGCCCACTTTTGTGTACAACATTGTTTCTGCACCTAACAGCTCCGAAACCACCACTTCAGAAGTGACAATTGCATCTGGTGTCGATTCTAATACAATTGGCTCACTATGAATATCTTCCGGACGAATACCGAAAATCAAGTTTTTCCCTTCATATCCTTTTTCTTTTAGTAGTTTATACTTTCCTTCTGGAATCGCCAATCGAAGACCTTGCTTATTTTCAATAAAACCAGCTTTCAAAGAGACGTCAAAGAAATTCATTGCAGGGGAACCAATAAAACCAGCAACAAACACATTGTTAGGCGTGTCATAGACTTCCTTTGGTGTGCCAATTTGTTGAATAAGGCCATCCCGCATAATCACAATTCGATCTGCCATCGTCATCGCTTCAGTCTGGTCATGTGTCACATAGATCGTCGTCGTTTCCAAACGACGATGGAGCTTCGCGATTTCCGCACGCATCGCCACGCGCAGTTTTGCATCCAAATTCGATAGTGGTTCGTCCATCAAAAAGACCTTTGCATCACGAACAATCGCTCTCCCGAGAGCAACTCGCTGTCTTTGCCCCCCTGATAAGGCAGAAGGCTTCCGTTTGAGATACTCTGTTAGTCCTAAAATATCAGCAGCATTTTCAACCCGTTCCTTAATCTCTGCCTTTGGATACTTTCTTAGTTTTAAACCAAATGCCATATTATCAAAAACAGTCATATGTGGGTAAAGTGCATAGTTTTGGAAAACCATCGCAATATCGCGATCTTTCGGTGCGACATCATTCATTACCTTATCGCCGATCACTAATTCTCCTTCGGTAATATCTTCAAGTCCTGCTACCATACGTAAAGTCGTCGATTTCCCGCAACCTGAGGGACCAACAAAAACAATAAATTCACGATCTTTAATCGCTAAATTAAAATCTGTAACAGAATAATCCTCTGCATTATCGTATTTTTTAAAAATATGCTTTAACGCCATTTCTACCATTTTTTTCGCTTCCTTACTCATTTATTTATAGTTTCATTCTAAATGAAAACGCTGTCTATACTCAATGGATAACCTGCACAAGAAAAAAGCATTATTTGGGCATATTGACCAAACTACTTTCTTTCGTATTACCGATTCCTTTCATTGGCAATCATCAAAAGGTATGCTATATTCAAGAAGGTGAATTCACCAAATAAAAAGACAGAGTAGAAAGTAAAGCGTTAAGTGCTAAAAGGATGGGATGTTGCCTTTTGGACGAAGAATGATTCATTCGCGGTTTTATTTTCGCATTCGCTGCATATTTTTTTTGTGTAGCAGCTCTTAAAGGAGATGCTTATTTTGAACAAGAACAAACAGCTTTTAAGTACAAAGAACATTGCACTAATGGGTATTTTAATGGCGGGACAAATTATTTTTGATCGCTTTTTTGCCTTTGAAACACCTTTACTTCGTATTACCTTTTCCTTTATTCCAACTGTATTAATGGCCATGATTTTAGGCCCCACTTTAACGGCTACAGGATCTGCACTTTCCGATTTTTTTGGCATTATGCTTTTTCCCAAAAACGGCACGTACTTTCCCGGCTTTACCATTTCCGCGTTAATTACTGGGTATATCTATGGTGTTTTTTTCTACAAAAAAAAAATAAGTTGGAAAAGCACCATTATCGCGCGACTGCTTATTACACTTATTGTTAATCTTTTTTTAAACACCTTGTGGTTATATATGCTTCAAGGAAAAGCGGTCATAGCCTTTCTACCTAGTAGAATCATAAAAGATCTGCTTTTATTTCCCATACAAGTCGTTATCATCTATGTGATGGGCAATCATAAAGAATTAAAAAAACAAATTACAAAATTCCAACACTCATAATCGATGATTTTTGTGAAACACAACATCCAAAAAGCCGAAGAACATGTATGTCTTCGGCTTTTTTTATTTTTCCTGTACGAATTGTGCATTGTACAGATTTGCATAGTAACCATTTTTGATTTGTACTAATTCTTTATGGGAACCAATCTCGACAATAGCGCCTGCATCCATAACCAAAATAATATCCGCTTCACGAATAGTCGCTAATCGATGCGCAATCACAAAACTCGTGCGCCCTTTCATCATATTCAAAAAAGCAGCTTGAATTTTACTTTCTGTCAAGGTATCCACCGAACTTGTCGCTTCATCCAAAATCAGCATAGGCGGCTGACTAACCATTGTCCGAGCAATCGTTAATAATTGTCGTTGCCCCTCAGAAATTTTAACACCTGCACTTCCGATGATCGTTTCATACCCTTGAGGCAGTTTTTCAATAAACGAATGAACTCTGGCTGCTTTTGCTGCTTGTTTAACTTCTTGATCTGTCGCTGTGGGGTTACCAAAAACCAAGTTTTCACGAATGGTTCCATCAAACAACCACGTATCTTGTAAAACCATGCCAAACGCTTTTCGCAACGTATCTCTTGTATACGAATTAATAGGAACCTGATCAATCAAGATTTTACCTTCCCCTATCTCATAGAACCGCATCAATAAATTAACCAGTGTTGATTTGCCCGCCCCGGTTTTCCCAACAATCGCAACCGTTTCTCCAGGAGAAACAGCAAGATTCAGATCATGAATTAAAGGCCGCTCCTGCTCATAAGAAAAAGAAACATGTTCAAAGCGCACTTCTCCTTGTGCATGTTCTAGTAACCTTGCTGTTGGCGCATCGTGTACTTCTTCTGGCTCATCTAAAATCGAAAATGTCCGTTCCAAACCAGCCAATGCTGTCTGAATCTGAGTGGTAATTCCGGATAAATCAATAAACGGTTTCGAAAACTGACTCGAATAAATCGTAAAGCTTGAGATCACCCCAATCGTTACTCCGCCAATACCATTTAAAACAAGCAGACCACCGACTAAGCCGATAAAGATATACGCTAAATGGTCAATAAATCGTGAAAACGGGTTCGTTAAAGAGGAAGAAAACTGTGCCTTCTGACCCCAAACATACAACTGTTCATTCAGCTCATCAAAATGACTTTGTGCTTGTTCTTCATATTGAAAAGCCTTCACAATTTTTTGATTCCCCACTACTTCTGAAACAAACCCTGCAATTTCACCTACAATTTTTTGCTGTTCAGAAAATTGATTTTGACTTGCACGTGTTACCACCCAACTAATAAAAAATAGGATCGGTGTCGTGATCAAAACAACGCAGGTTAAAACCGGATTTAACCACAACATAGAAATCAATGAAATGACGACAATGGTCATCCCTGAAAACAAAGTATTAAAAACCGCGACACAAGCTTCAGACACGTAATCCAGATCATTGGTAAATCGACTCATAATATTTCCATGAGAGGTCTGATCAAAATAACGCAAAGGCAAGCGATTTAAATGGTTAAACGTATCCTTGCGTAACGACGCCACAGAGGCATACGCAATCTTATTCCCAAATAGCTGGACAAACCATTGCGAGAGAACCGCGACACTTAACGTGCTTAATAGAAGCAACAGTAGAGAAAACAAAGCAGAAAAATCTACTTTTCCTTTGCCGATCATTGTATCGACAGCTCTGCCAGTATAATAAGTCATCAAAACCGTTGTCGCACCCCCAAGAATGCCACACAGCAAGGCACTGACCATTTCGCGTTTGTATTTCATTAAATAAGGAAAAAAACGTTTGATCATTCTCGCGTTGATTTTTTTAGGATTCATGCGCAGCACCTCCCTGCTCTTGTTGCGATGCATATATTTCTTGGTAAACAGTAGAAGTTGCCAACAATTCATTATGCGATCCAAGACCCACTTGCTGCCCATCATCTAAGACAAGAATTTGAGTTGCTTGCTGAACAGAACTAATTCGCTGTGACACAATAATTACCGTTGTATCTGTTAAATCTCTTTCTAAAGCTTGACGTAATTGTAAATCTGTTCGATAATCAAGCGCGCTAAGTGAATCATCCAAAATTAAAATCGCTGGTTTTCTTACTAAAGCACGTGCAATTGCTAATCGTTGCCTTTGACCACCAGAAAAATTTTTACCACCAGCAAACACAGCCGTATCTAACTGCTCCGGTAGCTGTGCCACAAATTCATCACACTGTGCAGTCTTTAAAGCTTGCCAGCACGCTTCATCGCTTGCATCGACTTTTCCCCATTGCAAATTTTCACGAATACTTCCCGTAAACAAGACGCTCGTTTGCGGAACAACCCCGATTTTCCGACGTAGATCGCTGACATTATAGTTTTTCACGTTCACCTCATCAAGCAAAACATTCCCTTCGGTACAATCATAAAAACGCGGAATTAACTGCGTCAAAGTACTTTTCCCACTACCAGTTGGTCCAATAATTCCAAACACCTGTCCCTTTGGCAAAGCAAACGTAATCTCTTGCAACGCTAACCCACTTTCTTCGTTATATCGAAAAGAAACGTGCTCAAAAGCGAGTGCTTGTGAACTTTCAAAATGAACGGTTGAGCCAAGTTCTATTTCCTCAATACTTGGCACCGCCGCAAATACCTCATTGACACGACTTGCAGAAGCGGACGCGCGCGTAAAAATAACCACCAAATTAGAGACAACAATTAAAGCCAAAAGCATTTGCATCATATAATTGATCAGCGCCAAAACTTCCCCCTGCTTCATACTCCCTGTATTCACCGTAAATCCACCAAGATATAACAAAATCAAAATCCCACTATTCATCATAAAGGTTGTTGCCGGAGTCAACAAAGCGGAAATATTAGCGACTCGCGTATATGCTTTTGCCAAATCATCACTCACTTCTGCTATCTTCTGCTCTTCCTTTCGCTTACGAGCAAATGCTCGAATCACGCGCACGCCCGAAAGATTCTCTCCCACTGCTCGATTTAAATGATCCAATTTATTTTGGACTTTTTTGTATAAAGGGACCGTCTTTCTCATAATAAGCGCTAAAATAAAACAAAAAACAGGTAAGGTAATTAGAAAAATCAGCGCTATCTTCTGATTAATATAAAAAGCCATAATTACCGAGCCCACACTTAAAAAAGGCGCCCGAATCACTAAACGGATGAGCATTGCCAGAGCAAGCTGTAGTTGATTAATATCGCTTGTAATACGCGTTATTAAGGTTGCTGTGCCAAAATCATTTAGTTCTTTGTGCGAAAAAGTATTGATCTTCTTCATCATTTCCTTGCGAAGCTCCGTTCCGAAACCCTGTGACGCTAAAGAAGAAAAATACTGACAAATCAGGACACTTCCTAATCCTATAATTGTCATTAACAGCATTTGAATTACAGTATGCACAACATATGTCTGATTTCCCTTTGCAATTCCCTGATCAACTAAGCGTGCCATATATATCGGTAAAAACAACTCCAATACCGCCTCGATAAACTTAAATACCGGGCCTAAAAAAATTTGTGTACGGTATTTTTTGGCGTATTTTAACAAAGAAATCATCCGACTCTTCCCTTCTGTTACATGTTCAATTTATTTTATTGTACTTCAATTGCATAGAGAAAGGAAGAATATGAAAATTTCATAAAAAAAAGACAAATATTTTTTAATTTGTTACAATATGAGCAAGTACTACTACAGGAGGATTTTCATGGCAAAAATAAGTGAAGTCATTTTATTATTTTTTATTTATTCTGTAATTGGCTGGTTATGGGAAACGATTTATTGTTCATTGAAAGCAAAAAAATTTGTGTACAGAGGCTTCCTAATTGGTCCTTATTGTCCCGTTTATGGCTTTGGCGTGTTACTCGTTTTATATTTCATAGAACCCTATCAGAATAATCTCGCATTTCTATATCTCTATTCCTCGCTGCTCGTTACCATTTTAGAGTATCTTACTAGCTACATTCTCGAAAAACTATTTCACGCTTCTTGGTGGGACTATACAGATGTTCCCTTAAATATAAATGGTCGTGTTGCTCTTCCGATCTCGCTTTTTTGGGGATTTGGATGTGTTCTTATAATAGAAGTAATTCAACCGAAAGTACTGCTCTTTGAACACTTTCTTTTCCAAACATTCACTTTTTATTTACCCATACTTTTGCTCCTTTTATTGGCAGCAGATTTACTAAAAACCGTGACCGAAATGAAATCTTTTCAAAAAATCAGTCAAGAATGGACACAACTTATCGAAACAACAAAAAACGATTTACAAAAACAGGCGCAAGAATTATCTACAAAGACAGCAAATCTAAAAACAGACGCAGAAACTTGACTGCAACAAATTAAAAAGCAAGAAACTTCTCAGCCGCATCTTCCTAGACTTACGTATAGCCAACGACGCTCTTTAAAAAACTTTCGCCATTTAAAAATCAAGGGTGTCGAAAACTTAACTGATCTCAAAAAACTATTCAAAGATTGGAAAAACTAAAGAATTATCTTCCAAATAAAAAGAGTAATTGCTCATTTTTTCACCTATTTTACCAATTATTTTAATAAAAATGCTTATTTTTCTTTTATTATCGCATAAATAAAGGACATGAAAAAAAGAAGGAAACTCACTATTTATAAGTGTTTATCCCTAATTATATTACATTTTTTTGTTATTAATTAACTTTTTGTAACAATCTGTAAAGAAACTGTTACATTAAAGCTATTTTTTATTAGTATAATTAGGAAGTTGAAAAAGTGAATAACGAAAGGTGTTGTCTTTTTGTGAAAGTGAAAAAGATGCTAACACTTGCAATTGTTGCCCTACTCGCTGGAACCGTTTCTCCTTTATTTGCATCTGCGAAAACGGTAGATGAAATTAAACAAGAAGAAAATACGGTTACCGAGCAAGGAGTAACGCTTAATTCAGAAATTCAAGTTGCATTAGATGAAGTAAACCAAAAATATCGAGACTTGGAAAAATTAAAGCAAGATGTTACTCAAGCGGAATCTACAATTACTACCACTCAAGAGAAAATTAAAAAAACTCAAGATAGTATTAAAAAAAGAACCCGCACTATGGTAGAACGAATGCAAGATGCGCAAATTAAAGGGACACAAGATCAAAGCTTACAAATGTTGTTAGATTCAGAAAGTCTTTCAGATTTCTTAAATCGAGTTTATGCCTATACGACAATTCAAACTGCTGAAAACTCTAAAGTAGAATCTTTGTACAATGACAAAGAAAAATTAGCAACAATGAAAGATAAATTAAGCACCACAAAGAAAACACTTGTTGAAAAACAAGCCACTGCCGAAAAACAAGCGGCAGATTTAGATACGAAAGTTGCGTCACTACAAACCGAATTGAAGAATAATCAAGTACAACTGGAACAACTTTCTTCAGATCGTAAATCAGAAGAAGAGAAGGCTGCGAAAGAAGCTCAAGCCGCAAAAGATAAACAAGCGGCAGCTGAAAAAGCACAAAAGGAAACCGTCGCTTCAAGTAGCGAAACAAGCTCCTCTTCATCAACTACAGATACAACAGAAAATACGAGCACACCTGATAATAACTCAAACAATAATCAGGGAAATGATACGGACGATAATAATAACAACTCTGGTACAAGTAAAAATGGAGAAGCCACAGCCTATGTTGCAACTGGTCACAATACGGCCTCAGGAACTGTACCTACTCCTGGTCGAACAATTGCTGTTGATCGCTCGGTAATCCCACTAGGTTCTTTAGTTAAAATCGTCGTTCCAAGTGCACCGCAATATAGTGGTTACTATGTTGCAGAAGATACAGGTGGTGCGGTGTCTGGAAATATTATTGATATCTTTGTTGGTAGCAACGCAGAAGCAACTAGCTTTGGTAGACGTGCTATTACCTTTTCTATTGGCAATTAAACACTTAAAAAGAAGTAGAGAACCTTTTCTGCTTCTTTTTTTATAAATTTTATCCACTTATACCTAACGAAAGGACAAAAATGATGATTAGATCAGCTGAACCAAAGGATTGTGATGAATATTTATCCCTTCTTTTTATTATTTTAAAAGACATGGAACTCTCTTTAATTCAAGATCTTGGTGAAAAAAAAGTATTTGAATTGATGAAACAAGCTTCTGCACGGCCTGCTTACCGTTACCACCCTTCTCGCGGCATTGTTTGCGAAATTGCCGGAGAAATTGCCGGAATTGCGTTTGGCTACACACACGAAGAGGAAGCAATTATTGACATTCCTTTACAACAATTACTCGAAAAAAAAGGACTATCTGCTGACAAAAAACTCTTTTATGAACAAGAATCACTGGCTCATGAATGGTATTTAGACAGCCTTGTGGTTTCTCCAAAATATAGAGGAAAAGGAATCGCATCGAATTTACTTGACGCGTTACCTGCGCGCGCAAAAGAAGCGAATAAAACCATAATTGGATTAAATGTCGATCAAGCCAATCCGAAAGCAAAAAAACTCTATCAAAAAAAAGGCTTTCAGACTGTAAGCCAACGAACATTGAGTGGTCATCTTTATGACCATATGCAAAAAGAAATGATCAGCCAAAGTGAATTTTCAGTACCAACACGCACTACCTAAAGTAAGATACATCAAAAATAACACTGATTGAATTTAATCAGTGTTATTTTTTAAGTGCTTTAACTGTCCTTTTCAGCAACCACCCCAGATAATTTGAGGTTTTTTTAAACCCAACTTTTCACTGACGCCTTTTTTATTACGTAACCAATAATTTAACACTGCAGCAATACAAATACAGAGTGGCGCATCCTCATCCGCTTCAACCGACAATGCATAAAAATCACCAGAAGATAAAATGGTCTCTTCCATTTCCATTACTTTTCGACCTAACTGATAAATTGAGTAATGATGCTCAGATATATTTCCCAACACGACCCAATTTAGATGATGAATATAGTAGAAATCACGATTGAACGAAAGAATTTTTTGTAGTGTTCCGACTTTTTCAAATCCTTTATATAAATCAAAACGAGAACCTGCGACAAAAGAGACCTGTTTAATACTCGCAACGATCTCACCGTTCATTTGATAAAGAGAAAGCGCATCTCCTCTTGTTCCCCAGCGCCCCACAAGTAAAAAAATAGGAGTTCCCTTTTCGTCTTTAATAATTGTACGGCTATTACTGGAAAGTAATTTCTGTTGTACATAAAATTTTGACATATCAGTTTCTCCTTACTCTTTTACAAAATTACAAGTTTTCGTTAATTGCTCGCATGATCGCCTCACCAACACCATTTTCTAAATTCGTCGCTGTCTCATATTTAGCGACTTCTTTTACTCTTTTTTCGCCATTCCCCATTGCAAAACTCACACCAGCTATTTTCAACATGCTGATATCATTCAAATTATCCCCAATTGTCATCACTTGGCTAAGAGGAATTCCCATTTGTTTGGCAATTCTTTCGACAGCGTATCCCTTCTGGGCACTTTTATGATTGATTTCAATATTGGTAGTATGAGAAGAGGTCACAATCACATCTGCTAAATTTTCTAACTCTTCTGCAGTTGGCTTCAATACTTTTGGTCCTTCTTGACTAAAAACAATAAATTTCAATACTTCAAGCTGGTCATTATCAAGTAATGTATCATAATTTTTAACATAATTGATATGCAGCATCTCAATATGGGCAGCTGCCATTGCTAATGCCATTTTAAAAGTGAGATGTTCTAATTGATTGGCTAGATAGGCGGCCGTGTTTTCCAAACGATTGGCTTGACTATTCGAATAAATACCTTGATTCGTTGCCATTTCAAAATATAAACCGCGCGATTCCAATATCTCTATCACTTTTCGAGCATTTTCCTTTTCAATGCCAATCGTAAATAATACCTGACCCTTTTCATCAAACGCTTGGGCACCATTGACATTAATCATGGAACAAACAATTCCAGCTTCGTCTAAAGCTGGTTTTGCTTCCGCATGTCCTCTACCCGTAGCGACCATAAACACAATTCCACGCCGATTCGCTTCCTCAATAGCCGCAACATTACTTTCTGAAATATTCATCTTAGCGCCAAATAGTGTACCATCCATATCAGATGCAATTAATTTGATCATGTGTTTCCTCCTACTTATTCTTCTATTTTTAGTTTACCACTTTTTTTAAGTTTCAGAAACTACTTTATCATTCAGCTTGCTACTCCTGCTTATTTTTTGTATGCTAGAGTAAAAGGAGTGAACAGCATGAAAACCATTATCCATAATAGCTGGCAAGCTATTTTAGAGGAGGAATTTAAAAAAGAGTATTACCTCCACCTCCGCGACTTTTTAAAAACAGAATACCATACACAAGAAATCTATCCCGACATGTTTCATATTTACGAAGCCTTTGAATGGACTCCCTATGACAAAGTAAAAGTTGTCATTTTAGGACAAGATCCTTATCACGGTCCAAGTCAAGCTCACGGATTAAGTTTTTCAGTCAAACCGGGTGTCAAAATCCCGCCTTCTTTAGCGAATATCTACAAAGAGCTGAAGGATGATTTAGGCTATCCTCCAGTCTCACACGGCTACTTAGAAAAGTGGGCGAAGCAAGGCGTTCTGCTGCTAAACACTGTGCTAACCGTTCGAAATGGACAAGCCTATTCGCACCGTGGCAAAGGTTGGGAACAACTAACAGATAAAGTAATTGAGAAATTAAACGAGCGCGCACAACCAATTGTCTTCATTTTATGGGGAAAACCAGCGCAAGAAAAAGAAAAAATGATTGATGCTTCCAAACATATTATTCTAAAAGCACCTCACCCAAGCCCGCTATCTGCTCATCGCGGTTTTTTTGGATCGAAACCGTTTTCAAAAACCAATAACGCATTGATTGCTTTAGGAGAAACTCCAATTGATTGGGAACTCCCACAAACTGTACAATAATTTATTTAAATCTGTTTCACTTTATAAATAAATAATCTTGAATTGATTATCATATTGCTTTTTTTATTAATAAAACAGCAAAAAAAACTGTCCTTTTTATTTAAAAAGGTGTATAGTAAAAGAGAAAATATTAACCAAGTTGGAGGAACGAAAGTGGAATTATTTGATAGCTTAAAATTTAAAATTGTTCGCCGTAATACAAAAATCGTATTCCCAGAAGCTACGGATTCACGAATTCTTGGAGCAGCCATTCGATTACGCTCAGAAGACTTAGTAGAACCCATCCTAATTGGTGATGAAACAGAGGTCATCAATGCTGCGCATAATCGTGGATTGAAAACAACAGGTCTAACCATCATTGATCCTAAAAAATATGATCGCTTCGATGAAATGGTTGCCACTTTTGTTGAACGTCGTAAGGGAAAAGCAAGCGAAGATCAAGCACGTACAATCTTACTTGATCCTAATTATTTTGGTACGATGCTTACGTACATGGGCATCGCTGATGGCATGGTGAGTGGCGCTGTTCATTCAACCGGTGATACCGTTCGACCTGCACTTCAAATTATTAAAACAAAACCGGGTGTTTCTCGGACAAGTGGTGCATTTCTAATGGTTCGTGGCCGTGATCAAGAAAAATATCTTTTTTCAGATTGTGCCATCAACATCAATCCTGATGCACAAGCTTTAGCTGAAATTGCGGTTGAAAGTGCTAAAACAGCCGAATTATTTGATATTAAACCCAAAGTTGCTTTGCTTAGCTTCTCAACAAAGGGCTCTGCCGCTTCAGAAGAAGTAACCAAGGTTGCCGAAGCAACGAAAATCGCCAAAGAATTAGCGCCTCAATATGAAATTGATGGTGAATTGCAATTTGATGCTGCTTATGTTTCTGCTGTTGCACAACAAAAAGCACCTGATTCAAATGTTGCAGGTTCTGCGACTGTTTTCGTCTTTCCAGAGATCCAATCGGGAAATATTGGCTACAAAATTGCACAACGTTTAGGTAACTTTGAAGCTATTGGTCCGATCTTACAAGGATTAAACAAACCAGTTTCTGATTTATCACGTGGTTGTAACGAAGAGGATGTTTATAAACTTTCAATTATTACTGCTGCACAAACTCTATTAGTATAATTTGAATACAGAAGACTTGGGCAAGCCCTAAGTCTTTTTTTTATCGAATTTTATAACAGAAAACTAGTTTTTTTGCTTCAATACAGGTATACTTGTAATAAATTATTCGGACCGGGAGGCTTTCCTTTGGAAACAATAAGCGCAACAGATGTAGACGAAACGCTTAAAATTGCAAAAAAAATTGGCAAAATTTTACAACCCAAAGACATCCTTATTTTATCTGGCGAGCTAGGCGCAGGAAAAACGACGTTTACAAAGGGAATTGCTCTGGGTTTGGAAATTCCTGAACTCATTAAAAGCCCTACCTATACATTGATTCGTGAATATTCTAGTGGCCGTCTTCCTTTGTACCACATGGATGTCTACCGCGTAGCAGAAGGAGCAGATGAACTAGGCTTAGATGAATACTTTGAGAGTGAGGGGGTTTGTGTAGTTGAATGGGGCAAACTAATTGAGAAAGAACTTCCACCAGATTATCTTGAGATTACCCTCCATGCACAAAATGATGCACGTACGCTAACATTTCAGCCTGTAGGGAGTGGTGGTTCAAACTTATTTCAAAGAGTAAAAAAGACATTAAAAAAATAAGAAGGGAATCTCTTCCTATGGAAAATATTGACATTACAATTCGCAAAGCAATTCCAGATGATGCCAAAGACTTGTTAGCAGTTATGAAAAAAGTTGGCAAAGAAACACCCTATCTAATTATGGATGAACAGGGCCTTGAGCTTTCTGAAGAAGCCATGCGCCTCAATCTAGAAAACCTTTATAAATCCGAAAATAATGTGCTTCTTGTAGCAGTTATGGAGAATAAAATAATCGGAACCGCCTCTGTTAAAGCTTCTTATCAAAAAAGAATGGAACATATTGGCGAAGTCGGTATGAGTATCCTAAAAGAATTTTGGGGCTACGGACTAGGTACCCAGCTTTTAGATGAGATCATTGTCTGGGCGGAAGAAACAAACGTGATCAAACGTTTAGAACTAACGGTGCAGGATCGAAACATACGCGCAATACATCTCTATCGAAAAATTGGTTTTATCGCGGAAGCAACGATGCCTCGAGGAGCAAAAACAGACGATGGTGAATTTTTGGATGTCCTTTTAATGCGTATGTTGATCGATTAGCGGAACTTTATCTTTAATAAAAAGTGAGCGATACAAATCTGGTTAAGATTTGTACGACTCACTTTTTTTAGTTATCCACAAAAAGAAAAAAAACTGTGCATTAGTTTGTGCATTCTTTTATTTATTTTGTCTTAATTTTGATACTTTTTATTCTTTTACCCACAAATTAACAGAATGTCCAAAAGTTATCCACAGCAAAAGAAAAACCTGTTCATATCTCTTCTAAACCTGATTAAATCAAGTTTAGTTATCCACAGACATCTGCGCATTTTTTTTAGTTTCTCATTTTTATCCACCAATTCAGGCTTTTATGTGGATAAGTTTTATTACAGTTGTTTATCTTTTTTCCACAGGTTACGAAAATCAGTGGAAAACTTTTTTTTTTAATGCTAAAATTAGAAAGAACACGCTTAGAAAAGGAGGCTTGAATATGCCCGATATTGAGTACATATGGAAGGAACTGGAAGATAGCTACCGTGCCATATTAACAACCCCAAGTTTTAATGCATGGATTGAACAGGCAAATCCTCTTAGTCTAGAAAATAATCAATTAATTATAGAAGTTCCTTCCACGCTTCATAAAGAATATTGGGAAAAAAATTTGGCTTCTAAAATTGTAGAAACTGGATTTAAACTTACTGGTACTGAAATTACTCCCATATTTGTCATTCATAATGAACTAGAACAGGCCGCAGAACCCATTAAGATTGCCACACCTATTTCAGATATCGCAAAACAAAATAGCCGGAAAGCTTTATTAAATCCTAAATATACCTTTGACACCTTTGTTATCGGAAAAGGAAACCAAATGGCCCACGCTGCTGCCCTTGTAGTTGCGGAAGACCCAGGATCGACCTACAACCCTCTTTTTTTCTATGGAGGCGTTGGCTTAGGTAAAACCCATTTAATGCATGCGATCGGCCATCAAATGCTCTTAAATAATCCTTCTGCTAAGATAAAATATGTCAGCAGTGAAACCTTTGCAAACGACTTTATCAATTCGATTCAAAATCGAACATCTGAAGCCTTTCGTCAAGAATATCGAAATGTCGACCTGTTACTCGTTGATGATATTCAGTTTTTTGCGGATAAAGAAGGAACCCAAGAAGAATTTTTCCATACATTTAATTCATTGTATAATGATGGAAAACAAATTGTCTTAACGAGTGATCGTTTACCAAATGAAATCCCAAAATTGCAAGAACGTCTCGTATCTCGCTTTGCTTGGGGACTTTCTGTAGATATTACACCTCCAGATTTGGAGACAAGAATTGCTATCCTCAGAAAAAAAGCAGATGCGGAACGACTTGAAATTCCGGATGATACCTTAAGTTATATTGCTGGTCAAATTGATTCAAATATTCGTGAGTTAGAAGGCGCATTGGTACGGGTCCAAGCATATGCGACAATGAACGGCAACGATATCTCCACAAGCCTTGCAGCCGATGCCTTAAAAACACTAAAACCAGCTGGTCAAAGCAATCATCTTTCTATTTTAACGATTCAAGAAGAAGTCTGTAAATATTATCATATCCAGTTAAAAGACCTTAAAGGAAAAAAACGGGTGAAAAATATTGTCGTTCCTAGACAAATTTCAATGTATCTTTCCCGCGAACTAACAGATAACTCGTTACCAAAAATTGGCGCGGAATTTGGTGGTAAAGATCATACAACTGTCATTCATGCTCATGAAAAAATTGAACAACTATTAAAAACTGACAGTACCATGCAAAAGGAAATCAGTGAAATCAAAAATGGGCTACTTTCATAGTGTGGATAACTTATCAAATTAAAAAAAGTTATCCACATGTTATCCACATGGCAAAACAAGTTATTGCTCTAAGGTTATATTTAGTTTCCCACAGTATCCACAGTACCTACTACTACTATTATTTTATTAATTAATATATTATAAAAGTTATCAATTAAAAGGAGTGTCTACTTATCATGAAATTCACAGTGAATCGAAATGCTTTTTTAGCGGAATTAGCAACAGTCCAAAGAGCCATTTCTTCTAAAACAACAATCCCTATTCTTACAGGTGTTAAAATTGTCTTATCAGCAGATGGTTTGTCCTTAACTGGAAGCAATGCAGATATTTCGATCGAAACTTTTTTATCAATTGAAGATGAAAAAGCCGAATTAACCATTGAAAAAAACGGTGCGATTGTACTCCAAGCACGTTTCTTCAATGAAATTATTCGCAAATTACCTGAAACGACATTAACAATGGAAGTTCTTGAAAACAATCAAGTCCATATTATTTCAGGAAAAGCAGCGTTTACCGTTAATGGATTAGATGCAGATAGTTACCCACATTTACCTGTAATTGATGAAAAGAACCAATTAAAATTACCGGTGCGCGTTTTAAATAAAATCATTAACGAAACGACTTTTGCAGTCTCTTTACATGAAAGTCGCCCGATCCTAACAGGTGTTCACTGTATCTTAAGTTCAGCTAAATTATTAGCAGTAGCGACGGATAGCCATCGTTTGAGTCAAAGAATTATTCCTGTCGAACAAGCAATGGAAGATTTTGATGTCGTCATTCCAGGTAAAAGTCTTTTGGAGCTTTCTCGCTCATTTAAAGACGAGGAAGAGCTTGTTGAAATTAGTATTATGGAAAATCAAGTTTTATTTAAGACGAAAAATATGTATTTCTATTCTCGCTTATTGGAAGGAAATTACCCAGATACGAACCGCTTAATTCCAGACAATTTTAATACGGAAATCGAGTTTAAAGTTACTGAACTTTTAGCAGCTATTGAACGTGCTTCTTTGCTTTCACATGAAGGTCGAAATAATATCGTTAAACTATCTATTTCTTCGGAAAGTGTTGTCTTGTATGGAAATTCACCAGAAATTGGGAATGTTGAAGAAGATCTTTCTTATAAGAATGTAAAAGGTGATCCATTAGATATCTCTTTCAATCCAGATTATATGAAAGCTGCTTTGAAAGCATTTGGTGAAGGGGAAGTCGTCGTTAAATTTATTTCACCTATTCGACCTTTCACCTTGGAACCAACTGAGTCGGATGCAACATTTATTCAACTTATTACGCCTGTCCGAACCAATTAATTAAAAAAAATTAAATTTTGCTAAAGATCCATGAAAAATTTCATGGATCTTTTTTTTTAACAAAAAACCTTCTTAAAATCGTTTGTGAGAGATTTTTATAAAAAAAGGTAAAAACTATCTATTTGCTAGAAAAATGCTCAAAACGAAAAATAATAATATAAATTTGTTTTTCTTGGTAAAAAACGCTATAATAAGAAGGTAGATTGTGGATGAAAAGAAGGTGCAATAGTGAAACAAAATTTTCAATTAAAAACTGAATATATTACATTGGGCCAATTATTAAAAGAGCTAAACGAAATTTCTAGCGGTGGGATGGCTAAATGGTACTTACAAGAAAATGTTATTTTTGTGGATGGTGAACCTGAAAATCGCCGTGGACGTAAATTATACGGTGGCATGATGGTTGAGATACCCACACAAGGTACTTTTTTTATGGAAAAAAATGAGGATATTCTTGAATGAAGCTAAAAAATATTCATTTGGAAAATTATCGAAACTATGAAACCATCCAGTTAGCATTTCCAAATTCACTTAATATTTTTTTAGGTGAAAATGCACAAGGAAAAACCAATTTATTAGAAAGCATCTATGTGCTTGCTATGACAAGAAGCCATCGAACCAATAACGAAAAGGAATTTATTCGCTGGGGAGCAGAATTTGCACGAGTTGAAGGTGAGATTGAGAAAAAAGAGCGTATCTTTCCTTTAGAGATGGCCATTTCTTCAAAGGGAAAAAAAACAAAAATTAATCATATCGAACAGCGAAAATTAAGTGATTATGTTGGGGCACTCAATATTGTGTTATTTGCTCCAGAAGACCTTTCACTTGTAAAAGGCTCCCCTCAAGGCAGACGCAAATTTCTTGATATGGAACTCGGCCAAGTAAATCCTCATTATCTGTATCAATTATCCCAATATCAAAGTGTTTTAAAACAACGTAATCATTATTTAAAAAGGATTTATGAAACCAAAAAAACCGATCAAAATTTTTTGGATGTTTTATCCGAACAATTAGTCGAAAGCGCGAGTCATGTTTTGTTTTTACGGTATCAATTTTTACTCAAATTAGAGCAGCATGCGCAAAAAGTGCATCAGAAAATTTCTCATGGAAAGGAACGATTGACGCTTTCCTATCAGCCAAGCTTACCCATTGCGCAAGAAACGACAAAAGAAGAGATTAAAGCTATTTTTCTAGAGGTCCTAAAAAAGAATCAAGCAAGAGAAATCGCGAAGCAAACAACTTTTGTTGGACCTCATCGCGATGATTTATTTTTTTTAGTCAATGAAAAAAATGTCCAAACATTTGGCTCGCAGGGACAGCAGAGAACAACCGTCTTAAGTGTGAAATTAGCTGAAATAGAGTTAATGAAAGAAGAAATTGGAGAGTATCCGATCTTACTTTTAGACGATGTACTAAGTGAATTAGATGATGATCGCCAGATGCATTTGTTGGAAACGATTGAAGGAAAGGTCCAAACCTTTTTAACAACGACCAGCTTAGAGCATATTGAAAATAAAATGAAAAGTACCCCAGATATTTTTTATGTAACCAATGGGCAAATAGAAAGGAAAAGTGAATCAGTTTGACAGAAGAAGAAAAAAATATGACAGAACGTGCAAAAGAATACGATGCCAGCCAAATTCAAGTTTTGGAAGGATTAGAAGCAGTACGAAAACGTCCTGGAATGTATATAGGATCGACAAGTGCACAAGGATTACACCATTTAGTTTGGGAAATTGTTGATAATGCAATTGATGAAGCTTTAGCAGGTTTTTGTACCGTTATCAGCGTGGTCATCGAAGCAGATGGCAGTATAACAGTTGTTGATAATGGCCGAGGTATTCCAGTCGATATTCAAAAGAAAACGGGAAGACCAGCTGTCGAAACGGTCTTTACGGTTCTTCATGCTGGTGGTAAATTTGGCGGTGGCGGCTATAAGGTTTCCGGCGGATTGCATGGTGTAGGTTCCTCTGTAGTTAACGCATTATCCCAAATATTGGAAGTAAAAGTTTACAAAGAAGGAAAAGTCTACTATCAAGAGTATAATCAAGGCGCAGTTGTTGCAGATTTAAAAATAATTGGTGAAACGACTGAACACGGAACAGAGGTCCATTTTGTTCCAGATCCAGAAATTTTTACGGAAACAGTCGAGTTTGAATTTGATAAATTAGCGACACGTATTCGTGAATTAGCCTTTCTAAATAGAGGATTAAGAATCACCATTGAAGACAAACGTGAAGAACACCCAGTGAAAAAAGAATACCACTATGAAGGCGGTATTAAGAGCTATGTACAACATCTAAATGCAAATAAAACGGTTTTATTTGATGAACCGATCTACACAGAAGGAGAACAACAAGAAATTTCAGTGGAAGTCGCGATTCAATACACAGATGGCTATCATACAAACGTTTTAAGCTTTGCCAATAACATTCACACCTATGAGGGTGGAACACATGAATTCGGCTTTAAAACAGCTCTTACACGGGTTATTAATGATTATGCACGTAAACAAAAGATAATGAAAGAAAATGAAGAAAATTTAAGCGGAGAAGATGTCCGTGAAGGTATCACCGCTGTCATCTCGATCAAACATCCAGATCCGCAATTTGAAGGACAAACCAAGACAAAGCTTGGAAATTCTGAAGTTAGAACCGTTACGGATCGTTTATTTTCAGAAGCCTTTAATAAATTTTTATTAGAAAATCCAGCTGTTGCAAAAAAAGTTGTTGAAAAAGGAATTCTAGCTGCGAAAGCACGTTTAGCAGCCAAAAGAGCTCGTGAAGTAACGCGGCGTAAGGGTGTTTTAGAAATCAGCAATTTACCTGGTAAATTAGCAGATTGTTCGAGTCGTATTCCAGATAACTGTGAATTATTTATTGTCGAAGGAGATTCGGCCGGCGGTTCCGCGAAACAAGGAAGAAGTCGTGAATTTCAGGCAATTTTGCCGATTCGTGGGAAAATTTTAAATGTTGAGAAGGCAAGTATGGACAAAATTTTAGCGAATGAAGAAATTCGGTCATTATTTACAGCAATGGGAACCGGCTTTGGTGCTGAATTTGACGTTGCGAAAGCGCGTTACCACAAGCTCGTTATTATGACGGATGCCGATGTCGATGGTGCACATATTCGGACATTACTATTAACTCTTTTCTATCGCTACATGCGTCCGGTTGTCGAAGCTGGCTATGTTTATATTGCACAACCACCTTTATATGGTGTGAAGCAAGGAAAAAATATTACCTATATCCAACCAGGTAAAGATGCTGATGAAAGATTAGCACAAACGATTAAAGACTTGCCAGCATCACCAAAACCGAACGTCCAACGTTACAAAGGGCTTGGCGAAATGGATGATCACCAACTTTGGGAAACCACAATGGATCCTGAAAAACGCTTGATGTCGCGTGTAAGTGTGGATGATGCAATCGAAGCAGATCAAATTTTTGAGATGTTAATGGGAGATAAGGTAGAACCGAGACGTAATTTTATTGAAGAAAACGCCCATTATGTGAAAAATCTAGATATCTAGACAAGAAATTGAGGAGAAAGAGACATGGCAGAAGAAAAGAAAGAAAATATTCAAGAAGTCAATTTATCCAATGAGATGCGCGAATCTTTTATTGATTATGCAATGAGTGTTATTGTTTCTCGTGCGCTACCAGATGTAAGAGATGGCTTGAAGCCCGTTCATAGAAGAATCCTTTACGGCATGAATGAATTAGGGGTTACACCAGACAAAGCGCATAAAAAATCAGCCCGGATCGTTGGGGATGTTATGGGGAAATATCATCCTCATGGAGATAGTGCAATTTATGAATCCATGGTTAGAATGGCACAACCCTTTAGCTACCGAAATATGTTAGTGGATGGTCATGGTAACTTTGGTTCGGTGGATGGAGATGGCGCGGCAGCAATGCGTTATACTGAAGCGAGAATGAGTAAGATTGCTTTAGAAATGTTGCGTGATATTAATAAAAATACGGTGGACTTCCATAATAACTATGATGAAACGGAAAGAGAACCAGATGTTCTTCCAGCGCGCTTCCCGAATTTATTAGTAAATGGTACAACAGGGATTGCGGTTGGGATGGCAACAAATATTCCGCCACATAATTTAGGGGAAGTGGTAAACGCAATTCATGTTTTAATGGAAAATCCAGAAGCAACAACGGCTGAACTAATGGAAGTTCTTCCTGGACCTGATTTTCCTACAGGCGGCTTAGTAATGGGCAGATCTGGTATTCGTAGAGCTTACGAAACTGGTAGAGGTTCGATTATTGTTCGGGCAAAAGCTGAAATCATTGAACAAAAAAATGGCAAGGAAAGAATTTTGGTAACAGAATTACCTTATATGGTGAATAAGGCCAAATTGATTGAGCGAATTGCGGAGCTTGCCAGAGATAAGCGAATTGAAGGAATTACCGATTTACGCGATGAATCTTCGCGTGAAGGCATGCGGATTATCATAGATGTTCGTCGTGATGTTAGTGCTTCTGTGATTTTAAATAATTTATATAAGATGACTTCACTCCAAACGTCTTTTGGTTTTAATATGCTAGCGATTGTAAAGGGTGTTCCTAAGGTTCTAGGCTTAAAATCAATTTTAGAATACTACTTAGAGCATCAAGAAGAAGTGATTCGTAGAAGAACAGAATTTGATAAGAACAAAGCGGAAGCACGTGCGCATATTTTGGAAGGCTTGCGGATTGCGTTAGATCACATTGATGAAATCATTAAAATCATTCGTTCTTCTGAATCAGATGATATTGCGAAAAATTCGTTGATTGAACGTTTTGAATTTTCTGATCGTCAGGCTCAAGCAATTTTGGATATGCGTTTAAGAAGACTTACAGGCTTAGAAAGAGATAAGATTGAAAAAGAATATCAAGAATTATTAGCGTTTATTACTGATTTAAAAGATATTTTGGCCAATCATTCACGCGTACTTGAAATTATTCAAACAGAATTAGAAGACATTAAAACGCGCTTCGGTGATCCAAGACGGACGGAATTACTCGTAGGAGAGGTTTTAAGCTTAGAAGACGAGGACTTAATAGAAGAAGAAGATGTCGTGATTACATTGACGCATAACGGCTATATCAAGCGTTTAGCAAGCAATGAGTTCCGTTCACAACGACGAGGAGGTCGCGGTATCCAAGGAATGGGTGTTCACGATGATGATTTTGTGGAAAACCTTGTATCTTGTTCTACGCATGATGTTTTATTATTCTTTACGAATACTGGGAAAGTTTACCAAGCGAAAGGATATGAAATTCCTGAATATGGTCGAACTGCCAAAGGAATTCCAGTGATTAATTTGCTGGGGGTTGATTCAGCAGAAAAAATCCAAGCTATTATCAATGTAGAAGGAAAAACACCAGAGGGGCAATTCCTCTTCTTTACGACAAGGTTAGGTACAGTCAAGAGAACCGCTGTTAGTGCTTTTTCAAACATTCGTAGTAATGGTCTAAAGGCTATTTCACTTAAAGAAGAGGATGAATTGATTAATGTTTCTTTAACAGATGGTCAAAAGAACATTATTATTGGCACGCATAACGGTTATTCTGTTACCTTTGCGGAGTCTGCTGTGAGAGACATGGGAAGAACCGCTTCTGGTGTACGCGGCATTCGGTTAAGAGAAGGAGACTACGTTGTCGGTATGGATATTTTGGATCTAGATCGAGAAGTCCTTGTTATTACTGAAAAAGGCTATGGCAAGCGCACAGCAGCGAGTGAATATCCAGTTAAAGGTCGCGGCGGAAAGGGAATAAAAACCGCTAATATTACAGTTAAAAATGGTCCGCTCGCAGGTCTAACGACTGTAAATGGAGAAGAAGATATTTTGCTGATTACCAATAGAGGCGTGATTATTCGTTTTAGTGTAGATACAGTTTCGCAAACAGGACGATCTACTCAAGGAGTTCGCTTGATTCGCTTAGAAGAAGATGGTCATGTTGCGACGATGGCAAAAGTTAATTCTGAAGAAGAGATAGTGGAATCAGGAGAAACCGAAACCGAAGAAAAAGGAACAGAATAAGCGATTGAAGCAAAGCGTAGATTTTTATAGCACTTCTAAAAGGCTAACCTTTTAGAAGTGCGTTTTTATCGGATAAATAATGATTTTACTATTGATTTTAAAGGTGTTTCATAGTATAGTAATTAGATGTGAGTAATCTATTTTAATAGAAAACTCTCCTTGTTCTTACAGTAAGTAAGAACCTAAGTCCATAAGGAGGTGAAAATCAATGAGTCAAGTAACGAAGTACGAAATTTTGTACATCATTCGTCCGAACATTGATGAGGAAGCAAAGACAGCTTTAGTAGAACGTTTTGATACTATTTTAAAAGAAAACGGTTCTGAAGTGGCGGAGTCTAAGGATTGGGAAAAACGTCGTTTAGCGTATGAAATTAATAATTTCCGCGAAGGCATTTACCACATCGTAAAAGTTTCTTCTGAAGATGCTAAAGGAATCAATGAATTTGATCGTTTAGCAAAAATCAATGAAGATATCATTAGACATATGATCGTCAAAGAAGAAGTGTAAATAAAACCAAAATGTTTCACGTGAAACATTAAATGAAGGGAGATGGACAAATGATTAACAATGTTGTTTTGGTAGGTAGATTAACAAAAGATCCTGATTTGCGTTATACAGCAAGTGGTTCAGCAGTTGCTACATTCACTTTAGCAGTAAATAGAAACTTTACGAATCAAAGTGGAAATCGTGAAGCAGATTTTATTAATTGTGTTCTTTGGAGAAAACCAGCGGAAACTTTGGCTAATTATGCTCGGAAAGGTACTTTACTGGGTGTCACAGGACGTATTCAAACGCGTAACTATGAAAACCAACAAGGTCAGCGAGTATATGTAACAGAAGTAGTTTGTGAGAATTTCCAATTATTGGAATCGAAAACAGCTTCTGAACAAAGACAAACAACAGGTGGCGGAGCTTCAGAATACACACAACCAAACGCAAACGGTTATCAACAAACAGATCAGTCATTTGACCAAGCTTCTACAACTAATCATCAGCAAATTAAAGCGCCTAATTTTGAGAGAAATGCAGATCCATTTAGCGATTCGCCTCAAATAGATATTTCTGATGATGATTTACCATTCTAATTAAAGTCAGGAGGGAAAGCAAAATGGCTCAACAAAGAAGAGGCGGAAAAAAACGCCGTAAGGTTTGTTATTTTACCGCTAATCACATTGAACATATTGATTATAAAGATGTTGAATTATTAAAAAAATTCATTTCTGAAAGAGGTAAAATCTTACCTCGTCGCGTTACAGGTACATCTGCTAAATACCAACGTAAATTAACAATTGCAATTAAACGTTCTCGTATTATGGGATTATTACCTTTCGTCGGAGAAGAAGTATAATAAAAAATAAGAGAGATCACACAGAAATTCCTGTGTGATCTTTTTTTAATGTTTCACGTGAAACATTAAAAATAATCTATAGAATAGTGGTCGCCTGATAGCTTAATCTATGATAGAATAGAGTAGATATAATGATGGTCTAAGGAGTGTTTAACTATATGAAAGTTATATTTTTAGCAGATGTAAAGGGAAAAGGAAAAAAAGGTGATGTGAAAGAGGTTGCCTCTGGTTATGCACAAAACTATTTAATTAAAAATGGACTAGCAAAAGAAGCAACGAAAAGCAGTGTTAGTGCGCTAGCTGGACAAAAAAAAGCGCAAGAAAAACATGAAATGGAAATAGAAGCGGAAGCAGCGAAATTAAAAGAAAAAATCGAAAATGAAGATTTTGAAGTTTTAATTAATGCAAAAGCTGGTGAAGATGGCCGTTTATTTGGATCTATTCCATCAAAACAAATTACAGAAGCCTTAGTCACTCAACATGATTTAAAAGTAGATAAAAGAAAAATGGAACTACCACAACCAATTCGTGCTTTAGGCTACACAAAGGTTCCTGTGAAACTACATCCTAAGGTGACCGCAGTTTTAAAAGTTCATGTAGTTGAAGAAAATTAAAAGAACATAATGTTCTTTTTTTATTCTATTGAGAATGAGTTTGGATGGACATAGGAGAGAGAGAAATGAGTGAAATATGGCAAGATAGGCTCCCACCGCAAGATATAGATGCAGAACAAGCTGTTTTGGGTTCGGTTTTTTTAGAAGCAGATGCAGTTGTCGAAGCAAGGGAGTACATAGAACCAAAAGATTTTTACCGAAGAGGGCATCAATTGATTTTCGAAACAATGATCACATTGAATGATAAAAACGAAGCTATTGATGTTATTACTGTGAAAAATCAATTGGAAACAGATAATCTGTTGGAAGATATAGGAGGTTTGAGCTATCTTTCCGAGCTGGCGTTGTCTGTTCCAACTGCAGCTAATATTTCTTATTATGCAAAAATAGTCGAGCAAAAATCTTTATTACGAAATCTAATTCAAACAGCGACTGATATCGTCAGTAAGGGGTTTGAACAAGGCGATGAAGTTGAAGCAATTTTAGATGATGCAGAGCGAAGAATATTAGAAGTTTCGGAAAAAAGAAATAGAAGCGGTTTTCTTTCTATCTCAGAAGTCTTAAATACAACAATTACACAAATTGATAAATTATCGCAACAAAAAGAAGAGATTACGGGATTGCCGACAGGTTATAAGGCATTGGACTTGATGACAGCTGGATTGCAACCGGAAGAACTTATTATTTTAGCTGCCCGACCTGCTGTCGGTAAAACTGCTTTCGCATTAAATATTGCGCAAAATGTGGGTACAAAAACGGATAAGGCTGTAGCTATTTTTAGTTTGGAAATGGGAGCTGAATCGCTAGTAAACCGGATGCTGTGCTCGGAAGGATCAATCGATGCGAGTCATTTGAGAACGGGGCAGTTATCAGAAGAAGAGTGGCAAAATTTAATTGTTGCTATGGGAAGTTTATCCAAAGCAAACATTTATATAGACGATACTCCAGGAATCAAAATTTCCGAAATTCGAGCAAAATGCCGTAAACTTGCGCAAGAAAAGGGAAATTTAGGCCTGATTTTAATTGACTATTTACAATTAATTGAAGGTACTGGTAGGGAAAATCGGCAACAAGAAGTTTCTGAAATATCAAGGCAGCTGAAAAAATTAGCAAAAGAATTGAAAGTTCCTGTTATTGCGCTTTCTCAGCTTTCACGTGGAGTGGAGCAGAGACAAGATAAGCGACCTGTTTTAAGTGATATTCGGGAATCGGGATCCATTGAGCAAGATGCAGATATAGTTGCCTTTCTCTATCGCGATGATTATTATGATCGTGAAGGTGGAGAAGATGGAGAGGGACCTAGCTCCTCAGAACAACAAGAACCAAATAACATTATTGAAGTCATCATTGAAAAAAATAGAAGTGGTGCACGAGGAACAGTTGAGTTACTCTTTATCAAAGAATATAATAAGTTTTCTTCTTTATCTTTTAGAGCGGAATAGCGACTTTGTTCGCTTTTTTCTGCTTTTTTCAATTTTTAACTCAAAAATGTTCGCATTTAACAGAATTAGGGGATTTTAATTATTTTATTATTCGATTTTTGTTGCTTACATACCTATTTATTGCTAAAATAGATAGGTATGATAAAAGATAAGGATGAGGTGTGTGTACAATGTCATCAGTAGTTGTTGTAGGAACACAATGGGGCGATGAAGGTAAGGGAAAGATTACCGATTTTTTGAGTGAAAATGCAGAAGTAATTGCGCGTTATCAAGGTGGAGATAATGCAGGTCACACAATTAAATTTGGTGGAACAACTTACAAACTTCATTTAATTCCATCAGGTATTTTTTATGCGGATAAAATTAGTGTTATTGGGAATGGTGTCGTAATTAATCCGAAATCCTTGGTGAAAGAGCTTCAATATCTTGCTGAAAATAAGGTTGTAACCGATAATTTGCGGATATCAGATCGTGCGCACGTGATTTTACCGTATCATATTAAGCTTGATCAGTTGCAAGAAGACGGCAAAGGTGTAAATAAAATTGGCACAACGATTAAAGGAATTGGGCCAGCTTATATGGATAAAGCAGCGCGTGTTGGAATTCGGATTGCTGACCTATTAGACAGGGAAATATTTGAAGAAAGGCTCCGTTATAATTTAGAAGATAAAAATCGTCAATTTGTTAAAATGTTTGATAGTGAACCGCTTGAATTTGACGATATTTTTGAAGAATATTATGAATATGGACAACAAATCAAAAAATATGTAACGGATACTTCTGTTATTTTGAATGATGCACTGGATGAAGGTCGACGTGTATTGTTTGAAGGAGCGCAAGGCGTTATGCTCGATATTGATCAAGGGACTTATCCATATGTGACTTCATCAAATCCTGTAGCTGGCGGTGTGACAATAGGCAGCGGTGTTGGCCCTTCCAAAATTAATAAAGTTGTAGGTGTCTGTAAAGCTTATACTTCCCGTGTAGGAGATGGTCCGTTTCCGACTGAACTATCTGATGTAACAGGAGAAAGAATTCGTAAGGTGGGACGTGAGTACGGAACAACGACAGGGAGACCTCGTCGGGTTGGCTGGTTTGATAGTGTTGTCATGCGTCATTCGAAACGCGTTTCCGGAATCACAAATCTTTCATTGAATTCAATTGATGTTCTTAGCGGCTTAGAAACGGTTAAAATCTGTACAGCATATGAGCTAGATGGAACCGAAATTTATCATTATCCTGCGAGCCTTAAAGAGTTAGCAAAATGCAAACCTGTCTATGAAGAACTACCTGGTTGGTCAGAAGATATCACCCTGTGCAAAACAATTGGCGAATTACCAGAAAATGCACGTAATTATGTGCATCGAATCTCCGAATTAGTTGGTGTGCGAATTTCGACTTTTTCAGTAGGACCAGATCGTGAACAAACCAATGTTTTGGAAAGTGTCTGGGCTCAAATTTAAAAAAGAACACAAAATTAGGATAAAAGTTGATCAAGTACTAACGAAGTGAGCTGCTTCGTTTCCAGCGGTTATTCGTATTTAAAGGGTCTGTGGCATAAAGTAACATTATGCCGCAGGCCCTTTTCGAGATGGAATAGCTGTGAGCAGAGTTGGCGAAACAGCTAATTCTAAGAAATAAAAAAATTTTTATAAAAATTAACCTTTAAACAAAGTATAAATAAGCTTTCTATGATAAAATAAATTAAAATAAAATTGTGATGGGTGTGGCGGAATGTTTAAAATAATGACAGACTCATGTTGTGATTTACCTAATGAAATTTTACAAGAAAACCAAATAAAATTTGTAAGCATGATTGTAAATATTGAGGGAAAAGACTACGTTGATGATTTAGGTAAAACTTTTCAAAGTGACTGGTTAATGGAAGAGCTGAAATCTGGGAAACTGCCAACCACTTCTCAAATCAATATCGGCGCCTATTTAGAGATCTTTAAAACGTATCTGAATAGCGAAGAACCTGTCCTTTACTTAGCGTTTTCTTCTGGATTAAGCGGATCTTACCGGAACGCAGTGAGTGCACTTGAGATGCTTGAAGAAGAACATGGCGAATTGCCAATTAGTATCTTGGATACAAAAGCAGCCTGTTTGGGGCAAGGTTTACTAGTGTTGGAGGCCATTCGTTTGCGAGAAGAAGGGTATTCGATTGAGGAAGCTATTTTATGGCTAGAAGAATATAAAATGAAACTTCATTCATGGGTTACGGTAGATGACATCAAACACTTAGAACGCGGTGGTCGTATATCGAAAGGTGCAGCGACAGTTGCAACTGTGTTGAATATTAAACCGATTATTATCGTTGATGCGAATGGAAAATTGGTCAATGTTGGAAAGGTTCGTGGTCGCAAGAAGTCACTTGATAAATTAGTAGAGGAAACAGTGAAAACGATTCTGTATCCGGAGAAACAGACGATTCTTGTTGCATACGCAGGAGACAAAGAATCTGCTCAACGTGTTCAAGCAAAATTGCAGATAAAAACACAAGCAAAAAAAATTCAGTTACTACCAATGGGACCAACGATTGCTAGCCATACTGGTTATGGTGCTATTGCCGTTTTCTCTTTTGGTGTCGAAAGAAAATAAAAAAAGAAAATGATTTCGGTAAAACGAAGCCATTTTCTTTTTATTTCAATTATAGTTTTACGCTTCAAATAAAAGCGTTAATTGTTTTTGAATATCTTTATTCTCTAAAAATTCATCATATGTGATTTCAGCACGATCAACAACGCCTTTATCAGATACTGCAACAATTCGATTTGCTAAAGTTTGAATAAATTGATGATCATGTGAAGCAAATAAAATTGCGCCTTTAAAGGCAATTAAGCCATCATTTAACGCAGTTATTGACTCTAAGTCTAGATGGTTTGTTGGGTCATCTAAGACAAGCACATTTGATTTGGATAACATTAGCTTAGATAACATACAACGGACTTTTTCTCCACCAGATAAAACATTGACGGATTTCAATACTTCTTCACCAGAAAACAACATTCTTCCTAAAAAACTACGTAAAAAAGTATTGTCGTTTTCTTCTTTTGATGCATATTGACGTAACCAATCCAAAATCGTTAACTCATTATCAAACTCTTTGGATGTATCTTTAGGAAGATATGCTTGTGAGGTAGTAACTCCCCAACGAACCGTGCCTGAATCAGGTTCCATATCACCCATAATGATTTTAAAAAGAGTGGTGGTTGTAATATCATTGTTTGCGACAAATGCCACTTTATCATTTTTATTTAAAGAAAAAGAGATATTATCTAGAATTTTTTTCCCATCAATTGTTTTCGAAACATTTTCTAATTGCAGAAGATCATTGCCAATTTCACGTTCTGGTTGGAAACCAACAAAAGGATAGCGACGAGAAGAGGGTTGAATGTCATCTAATGTAATCTTTTCAAGCATTTTTTTCCGCGATGTCGCTTGTTTTGATTTCGAAGCGTTCGCACTAAATCGGGCAATGAAGTCTTGTAGCTCTTTAATTTGTTCCTCTTTTTTTGAATTTTGATCTGATTGCAATCTTGTAGCAAGTTGGCTTGATTCTAACCAAAAATCATAATTTCCAACATAAAGCTTAATTTTTCCAAAATCAAGATCTGCCATATGTGTGCAAACTTTGTTTAAAAAATGTCGATCATGGGATACGATAATTACTGTGTTTTCAAAATTAATCAAAAACTCTTCCAACCAAGCAATCGAGGCTGTATCTAATCCATTTGTCGGTTCATCCAGTAACAGCACATCTGGTTTGCCAAATAAGGCTTGCGCAAGTAATACTTTTACTTTTTGTCCAGCAGGCAATTCGGCCATCTTTAAAGAATGCAGCTTCTCTGGAATATTTAAGCCTTGTAGTAAAGTTGCCGCTTCAGGTTCTGCTTCCCAACCATCCAGTTCAGCAAACTCGCCTTCTAATTCTGCAGCACGGATTCCATCCTCATCAGAAAAATTTTCCTTCATATAAATAGCATCTTTTTCTTGCATGATTTCGTAGAGCCGCTTATGCCCCATGATGACAGTTTCCAAAACCGTATAACTTTCAAAATCAAAATGATTTTGGTTTAACGTTGCTAAGCGCTCGTTTGGTCCCATGGATATATTTCCAGTGGTGGGTTGAATGGATCCTTCTAAAATTTTTAAAAATGTCGATTTTCCGGCGCCGTTTGCACCAATTAATCCATAACAGTCTCCTGGAGTGAACTTAATATTAACATCCTCAAAAAGTTTGCGGTCTGAAAAAAGTAAGCTAACATTCGTAACAGTAATCATTTATTTCCTCTATTCTTTCATTTCATAGGTGTCAGATCAATCTCTTTGAATTATAACGGTGAATCTAAGCTTTTTCAAGGTTTTCAGAAAAATATAGTTCTTTTTGCACGAAAAGAAACAGAAAGTAATGAATAAAAGAAAATAAAAAAGAGTAATTATTAAAAATCTATTATAAATCGTTAATTTTTTTACAAAAAGGAGAGTGGGCTACGAACAAAAAAGATAATTCAAAAAAAGATTGAAAAATAAAAAAAAATAGAGTATTATGAAAATTGAATATAGCTTACTTTTATTGTAGTTTAATTGTTTCAATCATTTTGTTTTTAATGAAAATTCATCATGTACTATGCACATGATGAATTTATTTCTTTTAGCATTGTTTTATAAAACGATGGATAAAAATAGTGTGTTTTTGGGAAAATAAAAAATAAGTTGTATATGAAAATGGTTATTGTCAACGTTTTTTGTTTAATTATTGTATATTTTTTAATTTAAATATAGAGCAAAAAAACATGTTTCAGCACATGTGAGCAATTTCGAATAGCTGTTGCAGAAGCTCCCGCGGGTATTCCAGAAGACGCAGCTCTTTCTAGTATCGAGTGAGAGCAGGCAATCGTTTGATTATGAGCGCAAGTTAAATTTAAGCATAATAGCACAATACGTACGACAGTCAACTTTACCAATAAAGAAAAGCCTCTAACGAACAAAGTGGAAATGGTGCAAGTATCCAAAATAATATCTATAAAATTAGCGATACTTGGCAGGCAACACTGTCGGTGATGGAGAAAATTTATAGTTGATACGAGGAACCGTTCCTCAAGAAGGAAACTCTCAGGGGAATTTACGTGGCCAAAAAAAGTGCTGCTAAGTAAGAGAAATGGATAAAGGATGCGTTTAAAGAATGAATAGCAAGTGGATAAAAATAAAAAAAACAGTGATAGCATTCTTTCTTATTTTATTAATGTTCTTATCAAAGAGTACATTTGCAGAAGAGAATGGGGGACAAATGGGCGTTCCAGGAGAGCTTGATTTTTATTATGAGTCCACGGAAACGACCACATCTTCTTCGAAAGAAAAAAAAGAAGAGAAAAAAGGTTTTTTACCAAAAACCGGAATGAAGCAAGATCTACAAGTAACAATCGGCGGCGGGATTTTAGTCAGTATTGCTTTTGTGTTGATTAGCGAGAAAAAAAGAAAGATAGCGAGAAACAGGTGAGGAGATAGAGCATGAATGTGAATAAAAAAATATTTTCCCTTGCGATACTCGCTTGTCTTATAGGAAACGCTCGAATTGCTGAGGCAGAAAATGGACAAACGATACAAGGCAAGGGAACTATTGAGTACGAAAAACATGATTGGGAAACCAAACCGTTAGATCCAGAAAAACCTGAGAACGAAGTAGAACTATCAGGAGAATATGGTAAGACAACTGGCCCACTTAGATTAGATGTTATTCCCACTCTTAATTTTGGTCAAGTCGCGATTTCTTCTGAGGATAAAACCTATCATGTGAATGCACAGCTTTTCAAAGATGAAACTCCAGCAAGAGGAAATTATGTGCAAGTGACAGATACTAGAGGGACTTTGGCGGGGTGGCAGTTAGCCGTAAAGCAAGAAAAACAATTTGTTTCTCAAGATGATGAAAAGGCAGAGCTAAAAGGAGCAATTCTTTCTTTTGATAAACAGTGGGCCAATTCGACTTTTGACGCAAACTATGCACCTAAGATTGCGAAGGATACGATAAAGATTGATCAGATGGGTACCACTTACCCAGTCGCAACAGCCGAGGTAGGGAAAGGTTCAGGAACATGGACGATTGAATTTGGTTCTTCAGAAGCAACATTGAAAGAAGTTCTTAATGCAGATAAGACACCCGTTACCGATCCAATATCAGGTGGAAAACCAATGTATAAAAATCAAGCGATTACGCTGTTTGTCCCGGGTAAGACAAAAAAAGAGCCAAAAAAATATCAAACTGTGCTAACTTGGACGATCTCTGAGCTACCACAAAATGAATAAAGGAGGAAACAGAAGTGAAAAAGCAAAAAATAGTTAAAGCGTTGGCTCTTTCAGCAATTTTGTTGGGAGTATTTGCAAGTGCGTCACCCGCGTTTGCAGCAAATGGAAAATGATTAGTAGGAAAAGGTGTTATTCAGTATGAGGAAGATACATCTATCAATGCGTTGCTTGATCCCGAAGTAGATGAACCAGTCATTATTTATTCTGCAGAAGGGGAAGAACAAAGTGAAGAGGGAAATCTAACGGTCGATTGGGTTTCTAAATTAGATTTTGGTACACAAAAAGTAACCTCAAATAAAGGATTATACTATGCAAACCATGTAGGAGTAACAGAATTAGCAACAGATATTGATGGGAATGTTGTCGTGGATGAAAGTGGCAATCCGGTTCCTGCAAAAGATGCTGATGGCAAGGTATTACCAAAAAGAGAACGCGGTGTTTTTGTTCAGGTAACGGACAAACGTGCAGGGGATGCCAAAGGATGGACTCTTTCAGCAAAGATGACCAAACAATTTACAAATGCTAATGGGAAAGTGTTAACAGGTTCAACAATTACCTTTGCAAATCCGCATGTCCGGACCGTTTCTTCTTACCAACCAAATTTCGTGTCTACATTTACGTTAGAAGCTGATAAATCAGCTACGGCAGATATCTTGAAATCAGATGTTGCCAAAGGGTTTGGTACGTATTCAATTGAATTCGGTAAATCAGATCAAAAAGCGGCTAATGGAGGCGATGCTGTAGATAATTCTGTTCAATTGATGGTTCCTGCGAATACACCGATTGAAGTAGGAGCAGCAAGCGCGTACGAAGCTGAAATTACGTGGACAATTTCTGAGTTACCAACAGTATAATTTTTATTTCTGTTAACTATGCAAAAGATTAATAGGAAAAAGGAACAAACGAATCGACTAATTTTGGACACTAATTATTGTAGGCTAACTACATGATAGTTAGTGTCCTTACTTTGAATTTGGAGGGAAATGTGGTGAAAATATTTAAAAATAGCTTGATTCTTATTTTCTGTTTTAGTTGTCTTCTTTTCAAAGGAGAGAAAGTGAAGGCAGAAGAGGACGCAAATTCAGGTGGCTTTACATATGAGCTGGTAAAACCAGATAATCACCAAGGAGGTCCGGCATTAAATTTAAGATTAGCAGCAGGTGAAAAGCAAAATTTACATTTTAAGTTGAAAAATTATGCTAAAACAGAAACAGTAATCAATATAAAAATTGCCGGAGCAAGAACGAACAACGTTGGTGGGTTGGAATATGGACCTAACAAGTTTAAAGAAGATAGCTCGTTGAAGTATGACTTGACAGATCTGGTAAAAATTCCGGAATCGATTACTTTGCAACCAGAAGAAGAAGTGGAAGTACCGATAGAAATAAATATGCCGGAGGTAGGTTTTGATGGCGTGGTTTTAGGTGGCGTGCAGCTGCAAGAAAGCGATAGTGAAAATAAAGAAGAAAAATCAGAAGGTCAATCAGTTGTTAATAAGCTTGCTTATTTGTTTGGAATGGTCATTTCAGAGAACGATAAAAAAGTTACTCCGAAGCTTTCACTCAAAAAAGTTTATCCAGAGTTATCTAATTATACAAATGCAATCTTTGTGGATATGGCGAATACAAAAGCTACTTTGATTAACGATATGGTAACCGAAGTTCAAATCATGAAACGTGGTCAAAGTACTAGCTTGTATGAAAGTAAAAAAACAAATATGAAAATGGCACCTAATAGCATCATTCAGTACCCTGTTAGTCTAGATCGAAGTAAGATGGTTGCTGGTAAGTATACTGCACATATTAGTGTTGTCTATGACGGTCAGAAAAAGTCTTGGACGAAAGACTTTGCCATTACAACAGAAGAAGCGGATAAATTTAATGAGCAAGATGTAAATTTACTTCAAGAAAGAGGAATCGATTGGAAACCGATTGTTTTTGCGGTTGCTGGAGTTGTTGGAATAATACTAGTGATTGTTATCATTGGTAAAAGTATTCAAGGACGAAAAAAGTCAAAAAAACCTCAAAAGTCCCCAAAAATACGAAAAAAAAGTAGGTAATAGGCGATGACAAAACTGGAATGGATTTTTTCAATACTACTTGTTGTAGGAGCTGTACTTACATTTATCTGGTTGTTATTATTATTTTTTCAAAGTCGTAAAACAAGTGATATTAAATATTTAGAAAGAAAAAAAAAGAAAAGAAAATCAAGTAGCAAAACAACTAAAAAAGCAATAGACAAATTGAAAATGAGTCGTAAAAAACAATGGAAATGGATTGGACTCACTTTTTTAGCAGCTCTCAGTTGTTTCTCTGGTAGCGCGTACGTTAAGTACTACGAATTAACGACTCTTTCGGAAGAAGATACTTATGCAATTGTGCAATCGTATTATTTGTTAAATGAGATGGAAACGCAATTAACTAAAGTATCAAATGAAGGCTTTGTTAGCGAAAAAGTTCAAAATAATATTGATGCAGTTTCTGTTCGATTAGCCAGTTATACAGTAAAACAAGGAAGCGATCGTAATAATATTGAAGGTCAGACTCTATTAAATAAATACTATGCTTCCATGGGACAATTGGGCGTTAATATCTCTGCTCAAAAAGAATTAAATCAAGAAAAAACAACGGAATTAATAGCAGATATTAAAAATAGTAAAAAATCTCAAAAAAAAGTATTGCTTTATTTTGAAATTAATGAACAATCTTTAAAGCAAAAACAATAGAAAATTTGTTGAAGGCGATGAAAAAGCTAAAAAGTAATTTGAAGTCGGCGATAGCTGTGTTTATTTGCTTATTAGTAGTTGTCAGTTTCTATGGGGAAATTAACTGCGCTTCATTGGTTTATATAAATACGTCCGGATCAAGTAAAGGGTCGCTTCGATGAGTTATTGTGGAATTATGTTGATGCCGGATTTTAGATCGGAAGAAGTATGTGATGTAAGCGAAGCTCCCAAAGATAAATCGTTTGTTTTAGGTGATAATAGGCAAAATGCTACAAATAGTCGAGCATACGGCTTGATCGATAAAAAAGATGAACGAGGGATTGCTTTTCAAATTTAAGAATCCGACGCAACAAAAATAGATAATAAAAACAATTATCAAAATAGCCTTATTTTTAAGGGCAGATTTGTACTTATTTTTAGTGTGGTTCATTTCTTTAGAAAGTAAACATTCTCACTTTCTATTGTACATAATAAAACAGCCGTTCATTTCAGATTAAGCTTTTTGAAATGAACGGCTGTTTTATCTTTTATCAAGTGGTAAATATTCTTTGTCTACAAGAATACTATCATACGCAGGGCGAATAATTTTATTTACGTTCACCAATTCTTCTATTCGATGCGCACTCCAACCTACAATACGAGCAATTGCAAACATTGGTGTATAGAGTTCTTCGGGAAGGCCCAACATGTGATAAACAAACCCACTATAGAAATCAACATTCGCGCTAACTCCTTTGTAGATTTTTCTTTCTTTGGCAATAACTTCTGGGGCAATTCGTTCAACTGTTTCATAGAGAAGAAAGTCATCTTTATAATTTTTCTCTTTTGCAAGTCTATGAACAAAAGATTTAAAGACATCTGCACGAGGATCAGAGATGGAATAGACAGCGTGACCCATTCCGTATATTAATCCTTTTTGGTCAAAGACTTCTTTTCTTAATAGTTGTGTTAAGTATTCACGTATTGCGTTCTCATCGTGTATGTTACTAACGTGAGCTTTTAAATCTTTCATCATTTCAGTTACCTTTATGTTTGCGCCTCCATGCTTGGGTCCTTTTAACGATCCAAGAGCAGCTGAGATCGTTGAGTAGGTGTCTGTTCCTGAAGAAGTAACGACATGCGTCGTAAAAGAAGAATTATTTCCGCCACCATGTTCCATATGTAGGACCAATGCTGAATCTAATACCAATGCTTCTGTTTCTGTATATTTTTTATTAGGGCGCAACATTCTTAAAATATTTTCTGCCGTGGATAGTTCATCTTTTGGATAATGAATATACATGCTTTTTTTTTGGTTGTAATGGTTATACGCGTGATAAGCATAGATGGCGATTAAAGGAAAGACACTAATTAGCATAAGAGACTGGTTAAGTACATTTGCCAGTGAAATGTCGTTGGTTTTTTCATCATAAGAAGCTAGGGTCAACACACTTCTAGAAAGAATGCTCATGATGTCTTTTGAAGGAGCCTTCATAACCACATCGCGTACAAAGTTAGTTGGAAGCGTTCGTTTATTTGCTAAAATTTTTTGAAAAGCAATCAGTTCTTGATTGGAAGGGAGTTTTCCAAATAATAATAAATAGGCAACTTCTTCAAAGCCAAATCGCTTATCTTGGAGATAACCATTGACAATGTCCTTGATGTTAATCCCACGATACATTAGGATGCCTTCACAAGGTTCAAGCTTTCCATTAACTTCTTTATGCGATTGAATCATTGAGATGTTAGTTAATCCGGCAAGTACACCTTGTCCATTTAAATCACGTAAGCCTTTTTTCACATGAAACTTTTCATATAAAGAAGCATCGATACTACTGTTTTCTAAGGACAGCTGCGCTAAATGTTCAATCTCAGGAGTAATAGCAAGGTGATTATCTTTCATAAACAAGAACCTCCCTTTCAATAATTAAAGAGTATTATAACATATTAATGAGAATACTGTGATAAAAACATGAGAGGGTTATTTGGTAGTGATAGATTGTAAACTAATTTCACCAGAAGAAAGAATGTGTGTGTGATCGTTTTCCACTACTACTAGTTCTCCTGTTTCTGTAATCATTTTCGCAATACCGGTGTGGGTTATTCCTTTTTGAACAAAGGTCACTTTTTTACCTAGAACCAATGAGCGTCGACGGTACTCTTCTAGATAATCACTTTGTTCGAAATTATTTGTGATAAAAAAGAACTCGTTAATAACAGCTGCAATTAAAGTATTACGGTTAATCAGAGAATGACCATCTGAGAAGAGAGAGGTTGCTTTTTCCTGTAAGTCATCTGGAAATTGATCTTGTGGAATTGCAAAATTTAATCCGACACCAATTATAATAGAAGAAATTGTTTGCGTTTCAATATCAATCGTTGCTTCAGATAAAATCCCGCACACTTTTTTGTTGGCAAGAAAAAGATCATTTACCCATTTAATATCTAAATGTAAGGAAGTAAGTTTTTCTACGGCGCGAGCAACAGATACGGCAGCGATTAAAGTGTATTGAGTGGCTTCTTTTATCGCTACATTGGGTTGGAGTAATAAACTAAAATAAATACCTTGTCCGGATGGAGCAGTAAAAAATGGGCGCCCAAATCTGCCTACAGTTTCAGTTTGATAGTTTGCAACTAAAAGGAAGGCTGAATCTAATGTATCAGAGGTATGATTTTTTAATTCTCTGTTTGTTGAGCCGATTCGATCTACGGTTTTTATGGTTAATAATGGTTTAAAGGGTTTACTGATAGAGAGAGAAATTGCTTCTTGAGACAAGGTATTATTTGGAATATATTGATAGCCCTTCTGCGTGCTACTACTAATTTGATGTCCTTCTTTTTTTAATAGACTAACAGCTTTCCAAATAGAGGTTCGAGATAAGGATAATTGTTGTGCGATTTTTTCTCCTGAAAGAAAGTTGGGAGAGTTTTGAATGAGTAAAGTCAGAACGCTTGTTTTTGTTGACACAGTTACTCCTCCTTTAGTTTTTTTCTTTTATTGTAAACCAAGGCGAATGTTTGTCAACTTAAAAAAAGAGAATTATGACGATTGTTTGAATGAAAGTTAGTAACAATAGCTGGAACCTCCATTCCGACTGAAAAGCGCTGTTAATAACAAAGAAAGCGTTTTAAAAGAAAAATCATATATTCTGATTAAAATATGTATAAAAGACTAAAAACTAGTTGACGAATGCTTCAATACTTGGTATATTAATACATGTCGCTAAGACATCCAAAACCTCTGCTCCTTCCTCGTTAAAACTTTTTTTGAAAAAGGATTGACAGAGACAAAAATGTTATGTTATGATACACAAGTTGCTGCT
>JAATGB010000186.1 GCA_015654945.1 Lactobacillales bacterium
ACAATCCTTATCAAGATATTCCCTTAGTTTCTGTTTTACGTTCCCCAATTGTTGGACTTGGTGAAAACGAATTGGCCTTGATTCGTTTGCAAGATAAAGAAGGTTCTTATTTTGATGCGCTGCAAGCTTATAAAAACGCGGATACAATTGCAAAGGATTTACCGCAATTAAAAGAAAAAATCCAGCACTTTTTTGGTTTGTTTGAACAATGGCGCGAATTTGCGCGGAAAAATGAGCTAGGTAGTTTGATTTGGCGTATTTATGAAGAAACAGGATTTTTGGATTATGTAGGCGGTCTGCCTTCGGGAAAGCAGCGACAAGCTAATTTACATGCACTTTATGAGCGGGCAGCGAGCTATGAAGAAATGAGCTACAAAGGATTGTTTCAATTTGTTCGCTTTATTGAAAAGATGCAAGAAAAAGACAAAGACTTAGCGGAACCGACTGTTGAAAATGAGAGTGAAAATGCGGTTCGGGTCATGACGATTCATGCAAGTAAGGGCTTGGAATTTCCTGTGGTTTTTGTGCTAGATTTGACGCGTCATTTTAATATGATGGATCTACGGCAAAAATATATTTTTGATGAAAAATTGGGCGCTGGTATACAATACGTGGATACAGAAAATCGCTTTTATTATGGAACACTGCCTTTATTAGCGATTAAGGCAGTGAAAAAGCAAAAACTTTTATCAGAGGAAATGCGTAAGCTGTACGTTGCTTTGACAAGGGCGGAGGAAAAGCTATATTTAGTCGGTTCCTATAAAGATAAGGAAGCCGCTTTTAAAGAATGGTTTGCGATTTCTGCTCATCAAGAAGTAGTGTTACCAGAAGAGGCGCGGTTAGGTAGCACGCACTTAATGAAATGGATTGGCATGAGTCTTGCACGACATGCTGATATGCAAAAATCTATCAATAGTTCCGTATTATTGCCACCCTTATCGCAATTAAATCAGTTTTCAGCTCACTTTTCTGTTTCATTTTTCTCAGTGGAAGACTTAATTCAGCCAGATTTAGCGATAAAGGAAATGGCAGAGAGCACTCCAAAGCAAGCACCTCTTTTGGAAATGACACAAGATACAGCAAGAGCAATCCAACGTTTAGATTTTGTCTATCCAAATCAATTAGCAATGAAGACGACAAGCTATCAATCTGTTTCAGAAATTAAACGAGTTTTTGAAGATCCCACACAAGCGGAGCTCTTAAACTTGGACTTATCAAGTAACGAACCGAAAACTGCTTATCGCTATACAGAAGATCAGCTTGCTGCGCCAAAGTTTCTGACAAAAAGTATCGAAGTCAGTGCAGCGGCGGTCGGCACGGCAACTCATCTGGTTTTACAACGCTTTTCCTTAACGGCAGTACCGACACAAGAATCAATTGACAATAAGATCAGTGAACTTGTTGCAGATAAATTGATTGAACCAGCAGTCGCGGATCAGATTAATCGTGGGGATATAGTGCAATTTTTTATGAGCCCACTTGGAGGAAAGCTTGTCAATGGAGAGTACCAAGTAAAAAGAGAGCAGCCTTTTTCTATGCTAATGAATGCGCAACAAATTTTTAAGGAATATGAAGCAAACAGTGAGGACAACATATTAATTCATGGAATCATTGACGCGTACCTCTTCTCTAAAAATGAGCTGATTTTATTAGACTTCAAAACTGATCGAGTTACTAGCAAACAGTCTATCTCTGAAATTGTTGCGAAATACCGAGGACAATTAAATTTGTATAAACTTGCCTTAGAACAAGCGACAAAGCGAACAGTTACAAGTACGAATATCGTATTACTATCTGCAGGCGAAACAATTGAATTATAAGAAATATAGCCTAATTATGGGAAAAAAAGCAATTAAAACGAAATCAAAAAAATGATCTACGAATGAATAAAATGTGAAAAAAATAATTTTTTTTTAAGCGAATTCACATCTTAAAATCATCCTATTTTTAAACGAATTGTATAGAATATGTCTATGCCAATTATCCCGAATTGGTTTTTCATACTTACTCCTACCAAGAGTAAATAACAACCTTCATTTCCACCATGACATTTGTCGTGGTGGTTTTTTGTTGGATGGTTAAAGTGGACATATGTACTTGCTAAGCTGATCTGTTTGAAGGTTTTGAATCTTCCTACGACTAGCTGATTTTAATGATCTTGATAATTTGGGCAGCTAATTGATCATTGGTTGTTGGAATTGTAAGGAATTGCATGTTATTCATGAGCTTTTGTGATTCCTCTTTGACCCATGCTGGATCCGTTACATAACGACTATCTTGATAATGCGTTGGATTTTGATAAAAATAGATCGATCCATTATGATTCGATTGATAGGTAACAATTGCAGTTCTTGCCATGCTACGATCTGTGCTGAAAGTTAGCGTAACACTTTCATTTTTTAACTGTTCTGAACCTTCGAAAGGCAGAACTTGTTGATTTGCTGGATTCTTAACAACTGTAATTTCAACGGGCTGTTGCGTGATACCATAATAACCAAGCAATGCTTCTGTTACTCGTGCATATTCGATTTGTTCAGCTGAATAGCCCGTAAATAAAGTGGTTTGTGTACTTGTACTGGTCGAGCTAGCTGTGGTACTAGCTGTAGTACCAGCTGTAGTACCAGCTGTAGATGTGTTCGTGTTAGAAGAACTTGTTGTCTGGGTCGTCGTACTTGATAAAGTATTTTTTTCCGAAGAAATAGCTTTTGAACTAGAAACCGTTTCTTTCGTAGCTGTTTCTTTAGAATCGGTTTTCTTTTTATCTGCACAACCAACTAATAAAAAAATACCCACCAAAATAAGGAAGCCTATGCTTACTCTTTTCATGTCTTTTCCTCCACTCTCATTTAAATCATCTTTTCTCTTTTATTATAGTCGATAAGTCGAGAGAAAAAAATACGATTTCAAAATTATGAGCAATTAATTTTAAAGAATGAAGCAAATAAAATTTTTGTATCCTTTTATTGAAAATGATTCTCAATTAGGGTATTATTCTATTATTAGGAGGGAAACAGTATGAAATGGTTAATTAAAGAAAGAATGAATTTATATAAATATGTCATGATCATTTACGCAATTTGTTTAAATATTTTGTTTTATTCTTCGGGTAATCTAGTTGTAGTTTTTTTAGCTTCTTGTGCCAACGTATGCGCAATTTTGACAATAATTGGTTTTATCCAATTTAATAAAACGCGCCAAAAAGAAAAACAAGAAAGAGAGCTTCGCAGGGAACAGAGAAAAGCTCAAAAAAATGAGCTTCGCGGATAAATAGATAGTCTGCTAAAAAGAGTAAAAGAATTTTATTTTGCAAAATAAATGTTGACTGCGCGGGTATTTTTTAGATTTCTAAAAATAAAAAAACAGTAAAAGTGTTGTATTAACAACATTTTTACTGTTTTTAAAAGATGCTTACACTTGATTTTTACGTCACAGGAGGGATTCGAACCCCCGACCGTCCGCTTAGAAGGCGGATGCTCTATCCAACTGAGCTACTGTGACAAAGTAGTGATTAGCGGCAACATGTTCTATTATAAAAAACAATTAGAGTGATGTCAATAATTATTTTTTTTTCAAAGGCTAATTTTATTTTTATCAAGAGAAAGGGAACGTTTATTTACAAATTTGGTAAAAAAAATAACCAATCTGTGAACATATGCTATAATTTTAAGAGAAGGAATTTGGTGAATATGTAGAAGTAAAATGCAGGTTAAGCAGACCTTGACGTGTATTCATTTTAGAAAAGCATTTGAGGTGACAAGATGAAAGAAAGTTTGTTGGAATTGAATTTTGGAGAAAGATTTGTAAAAATGTACACAATTCAGAAATGGTTTTTCCATGATTTGACGTTGCTGTTGCCGCTTATCATTGGATTAATTGTGTTGCTTTTCTTGATTTTGCTAGCTAAAAAAAAAGAGAAAAGCTTTTTTCCAGCAACAATAGGTATGGTCATATTGACATTTCTGGTAACAACATTTGTTTTAGTCGTCTTTACCGGAGGAACTGCTAGAAATGAGCTAGCTCTTGATTCCTCAGGAAAAATAGTTGAAAAAAATAAGACACCGCTTCTGACAAATAAAATTGTTAAAAAAGTGTATAATGGAACAAGTAATGGGGTCTCATCAAGTAACTCTTACTTTCAACTAAGCACATTGAATTTAGAAACGGGTCAGTCAGTTTGGATTAATCGTTCCAATTGGTGGGAAAAAATTATTGGCAATTCAAAAGAGGGTATTTTACTTTTAAATACAAAAAAAAGTAGCTGGAAACTGGTTCGTCAATCAACAGGTAAAACTATCCTAACTTCAAAAAATATAACAGAGATGAAGAATAATTGGAGTGAAAGTGGAACGGATTATTTTATTGATGAGGAGAATTATTTCTATACATATGGTTTAGATGGAAAGTATTATATCATTGATTTAGTGAAGAAGACTGCAAAAGCAGGAAACTATTCGGCTTATTTTAAACAAAATGTGGATATAAATCCGGATGACACAGTTAGCATTGAACAGCTCGCTAAACAATTGAACACGGATTTTTTTAATGGCAGTTATTTACGGGAAGAAACGCAAGAAAAGGAGCAAAATGTAGTATTTATTTTTCATACGACTACTCGAAAAGAGACAAGTTTAGCAAAATTGACTGCTGTGGATATAAAAGCGAATAAAATTAAGTGGAGCATTTCTTTAGGCGTTCCTTTTGCTGAAAATAGTGGCAGTAACACAGTAAATACGTGGCAAAAAGACAATCATCTTTTTCTTGCAAGCGACGGTTACTTCTTTTCAGTCCAAATTGATAGCGGGAAAAAAGAGTTTGTTTATGATTACGCCTATAATGAAAAAGTACAGTAATAAAAGAATAAGGAGAGAGTAGGATGGTTCCAGGATATCACCGCCCAACAAATATCTATGTAAATTGTCAAGCGATTTACAACAATATTAAAAATACAATTGAACGGTTACCAGCACAGACAGAATTGTTTGCGGTTGTGAAGGCAGATGCCTATGGACATGGCGCAATCAAAGTCGCAGAAATTGCGAAGAAAGCTGGTGCAACTGGTTTTTGCGTGGCAATTTTAGATGAAGCACTGGAGTTGCGAGCTGCTGGTTTTCAAGAGCCGATTTTAGTACTTGAAGTTGTGGCCCCGGACTATATTGAGTTATTAATTGAACAGAAAATCTCGGTGACTGTAACCTCAGTGGCATGGTTGCAGGAAGCGAATCGCATCTTTCAAGAAAAAAACAAGCGAACCCCAATTAAGATTCATATTAAGCTCGATACTGGCATGGGGAGAATTGGTTTTGTTGGAAAAAATGAAATGGAGCAAGCACAAGAAGTGATTTTCGCTTCAAATGCATTTGATTTGGAAGGAATATTTACTCATTTTAGTACAGCTGATGGCTCGGATGAAGCCTATTTTGAAAAGCAGCAGCAGTCTTTTGCAGCGGCAAGAGCCTTATTTCCGAATGAGATTCGTTATATTCATACTGCTAATACCGCAACTGCTCTTTGGCACAATTCATGGGGATCAAATATGGTTCGCTTTGGGTTGTCCATCTATGGGTTGAATCCTTCTGGAAGGCTACTTGCTACACCTTTTCCTTTGGAAGAAGCCTTGACGCTCGAATCTGAATTGATTCAAGTGAAGCAAATTAAAAAAGGCGATCGTATCGGTTACGGTGCAGAATATGAAGCGGAACAGGATGAATGGCTGGGAACCGTTCCGATTGGTTATGCGGATGGATTACGCCGTGATTTACAAGGCTTTTCTTTGCTCGTTGAGGGAGAGAAGGCTCCAATTGTCGGTCGAATTTGTATGGATCAATGCATGATCCGTCTGCCTCAAAATTATCCAACAGGAACAAAAGTAACGATTATTGGTAAAAATGGTTCTTTATTCAATTCGAGTCAGGATCTTGCTGAGTATGTTGGCACGATTAATTATGAGATTCCCTGTGAATTAACAGCGCGAATTCCACGAATTTATACGAATGAAATATAGTCAAAAAAAGAAGAATGAGCACATTTCAATAAAAGAGCAGTCAGAAACGTTTTCGTTTATTTGGTTTATTTAGAAGTATTCCAATAAAAGCATATCTGATTGTAGGGGAATATGCTATAATGCAAAAGGATTATCTTGTTAGAAAGGAAAGAGGTGAGGAAATTGGAAAATTTTCAACTATTTCAGTTACAACCTTATTTATATGAAGCATTAGAAGAAAAAGGCTTTAAAATACCTACCGCGGTACAACAAAAGATCATACCGATTATCCAAAAAGGGAAAAGTGTTGTGGGACAATCACAGACTGGTTCTGGAAAGACTCATACATTTCTTTTACCATTAATGAATAAAATAGATCCAGAAGAAGAAAAGGTCCAATTGGTAATTACTGCGCCAAGTAGAGAATTGTCTAACCAAATTTATCAAGCGGCCATTCAATTAGCGACACACAGCCCCAAAGAGATCAGAATTTCCAACTTTGTAGGGGGAACAGACAAGCAGCGTCAGTTAACGAAACTAAAGAATCAACAACCGCATATTGTCATTGGAACGCCGGGAAGAGTGTTAGATATGATTAATGAGCAAGCCTTGAAAATTCACACAGCAGATGCATTTGTGGTGGATGAAGCCGATATGGCCTTGGACTTGGGTTTTCTAAACGAAGTGGATCAAATTGCTGGTCGCTTACCTGACACGTTGCAAATGCTCGTATTTTCTGCTACCATTCCTGAAAAGTTAAAACCTTTCTTGAAAAAATATATGAAAAATCCAGTGATCGAGAATATCCCGACTACTACGATTATTTCTGATACGATTGAAAATTGGTTGATTTCAACAAAAGGGAAAGACAAAAATCAACTGGTTTATCAATTATTAACTACTGGTCAGCCTTATCTTGCTATGGTTTTTGCGAATACAAAGCAAAAAGTGGATAATTTAGAAGCGTATTTAAAATCTCAAGGTTTGCGTGTAGCGAAAATTCATGGCGATATTTCTCCAAGAGAAAGAAAACGTGTCATGAAACAAGTGCAAAATCTAGAATTTCAATATGTTGTTGCAACTGATCTGGCGGCAAGAGGAATTGATATTGAAGGAGTTTCACACGTTATTAATGCCGAAATTCCTCATGATGCAGATTTCTTTATCCATCGTGTTGGAAGAACGGGTAGAAATGGAATGTCAGGTATTGCCATTACTTTGTATGAACCAAGTGATGAAGCCTCGATTAATGAGATCGAAAAGCTAGGCATTCATTTTCAACCAAAAGACATTAAAAATGGTGAAATCATTGACAGCTATGATCGTAATCGCCGAACGAAGAGAGAAAAAACACAGGTGGAATTGGATCCGACAATGATGGGACTCGTCAAAAAGAAAAAACAAAAAATCAAACCAGGATACAAGAAAAAGATTACGCGCGCAATTGCGGAAGATACCGAGAAAAAAAAGCGAGTTGAACGTAGATCACAAGCTAGAGCAATCAAAAAAGTCAAGAAACAAATGAATAAGAAAAAGTAAAAGAAACAAGGCTAACAAGAATGGTCAATTGGCTATTTTTGTCCGAGCCTTTTTTGTTTGCACTTAGCTAAGTGCAGAAATCTTGTGTTGAAATAGTTCCTAGAAAAATTTATATTAAACGAGGAGGTAAGTGAAATGAAAAATGGGAAAGGAGGAGGAAAATTGGCTGTCGAGTTGTCTTATCGGGAAACGCAGGTCTTGATGTATATGCTAACCAATGAAAAAGTTGTGACGACAACTGAGCTGGCTGTTACATTTGATGTAAGCGTTCGCACTATTAAGTATGATTTGGAAAAAATTCGCTTGTGGTGTCAAGGGAATGAGATTGCTCTTTTATCACAGAGAAACAAGGGAATTTGGCTTGATCTGCAAGGTAAAAGAAGGGAAACAATCCGCGACGAGCTACTAAATATTGAAACACTTGCGATTTATCCAGATCAGAAAGATCGCATTTATCGTATGATCATGTGCATGTGTTTTGCGACAGAATTTATTACTGCAGCGTTTTTTTCAACAGAGCTTAAAGTAAGTAAAAATACAGTCATGAGTGATTTTGATCAACTGGAGCGGTTTATCGTGGGTTATCAAGTAAAATTAGTCAGAAAAAATCATTACGGATTTCGGATTGAAGGTACGGAAAAAAATCTTCGCTGGTTATTGGAATCTCTGTTACAAATGAGCTTTAGTGATCATGAAATTTACTTGATTATGGATACGTTATTGACAAGTAAAAAACAAGAAATTTCTTTTTCTGCGTTGCTTTCGTATCTACCAATCAAGAAATTATTTAACCAAACACTAAATGAGGCCAAAAAAAGGATGACGAGTAATTTTGCAGAACAGTACCATTATGCGGAAATTTTAACGATTATTTTAAAAGTTAGTATTGCTGCTTCTCGGATGAATTGTGAGAAAACAATGGGCAGATATAAAATACTGAGCCGTGAAATTCAAGATGAACAAGCAAATGAACTTCCGTTTCAGTTAATGAAACACGTTTTTTTAGCGCATGATTTACCATTGTTAGAAGATGAATATATTTATATCTATAGTGATCTTCAAGTTGGTGAAACACAAACGGATATTGGCGAATTGACCAAAAGCTTGATTACGGAAGTCAGCCTTAAAGAGCAACAGCATTTCGAACAAGATCAGCAATTGTTTAATAATCTCTTTGCACATCTATCTTTGAAGCTAGGAAAAAAACATCTTTTTATTAACGAATACAATCCATTTGTAGACGATATAAAAGGAAAATACGCAACAATTTTTCAACATATTTACGAAAGCTGTAAGAACCTCATCCAAACTTCCTTTCTTGTAAATGATTCGTTTGTAGCCTATATTACCTTGCATTTTTTAGTTTCCTATCAACGACTTTTCCAAGAAAAACAAAAAATTAGTGTTGTCTATGTTTGTTCGACTGGATTAGGTGTTACAAGTTTAATTCAGCAACGAATTTTTGAAGAAATCGGCGAGATTGAAACCGTCAACTTCTCTTCAATGTTAAAAGCAGAAGAGACAATTGAGAAGATTCAGCCAGATATTGTGCTTAGTATTTTTCCACTTGAAATCAAAAATCGTCCTTTTATAAAGGTCAGCCCAATTCCTTCAAGGCAAGACATTCAAAAAATTAAAGAACTTGTTGCAGAACAATTAAGTGAAATTAACAAAAAAATGCTGCCAGAAATTGTACCCAAAAAAAGGTTCAATACCAAGCAAAACTATTTACATGAAAGCCGCGAATTAATAATTAAAGCGTATATTGTTTACGAAGAAATCAGGACAAAATTTGCAACGCAGCTGTCTGATGAATACAAAGAAGCTTTTTTATTGCATGTCCTGTTAATGGTTCATCGGCTACATTTTAACCAACCGTACGAAGAAGAAGGAAATGTAGCACGCAAGCAATTGGAAAATCAAGTACAACTTGTTACTATTTTAACAGATATCTTAAAGAAAAATAATTTAGAAAGTAACAAAGCGGAAATTTCAGCGCTATTACAATATATGGGAGAAGGAGTAAAAACGTGAAAGTAACGAAACAAATCGAAACAATTCTTGAAGCAAGTACCTGTCGTGAGCAGCTAGAAGAAACCTTTGAATGGTTGGAGCTCTTACTTGATCAATATAAAATCCAACCTGATGAGCTGCAGCTAACAATGTTATTGAATCATGTAGATGCGATGCTTGTTCGCTCGTTAAACAGTGAAGAAATGATGCGCGTTGATCCCCAACTTTTTGCGGAGGTTTCACCGGAAGCATTACAGATTTCAACAGAAGTTGTTCAAAAGATTGGCAATTTAAGTGAAGCAGAAAAATTTATTCTATCGATTCATTTTGAAGCGGCAAGAATAAACACAAATAAATAAAAAATAAGGAGCGAATAGAATGGTAAAAGTAGTGATTGCAGATCGATTAGGAAAAGGTCAAAATGTGGCAAAAGGCGTTGAATGTGCAGGTGGTGAAGCAGTTGTAGTGCCAGGAATGGGAGCAGATATGCGCTTAGGTGATGTGATGCAACAAGAACAAGCAGATTTAGGAATCTCTTTTTGCGGAAGCGGAGGAGCAGGAGCGTTGACGGCAGCAACAAAATATGGCTATCCGGAAAGGCATGGTATGCGTTCGATTGAAGAGGGAATTACAGCGATTGAAGAAGGTAAAACGGTTCTTGGGTTTGGTTTTATGGATCAAGAGGAATTAGGGAAAAGGATAACCGAAGCTTTTCTTAAAAAAAATAACTAAAAAGGAAAAGAAGATGAAAAATAGTGAACAGACAAGTTGTTTGACAATCGAAGTGTTTGGTCGAGGCAGTAGCAAACAAGCAGCGATTGCAGAAGCACTTGGCTCTATTCAAAAAAAGCTTATGTTAAAAAATACGAAGGTTTTTTTACGGGTAGAACCAATAGAGGCCAAAGTTAAGTCGGCGATGGAGGTACACACTAAAGAAAAATTTCTTTTTTTCTTTTTTCCAAGAGTCAGAATAAGTTACGAAGTTATCTTGGAAATTGATGTTCGTGTGACAACTATTGATCCAGAATTAATTCAATTTGAAGAAATTCAAAGCAAAGAGAATGACCGCCTGCTACATTTATTTGGAAAGTGAGGAGATCGAGTTGGAAACAGTTATTATTTTAATGAAATCATTGATTATCGGAGGACTTTTAGGGTTTTCTTCGGGAGCGGGAGCGGCGCGAATGTTTCATGCGCCTAAAACTCAAGGATTGGGCGCTTTTAGGACGTTAGGCGAAATGAATGCCTGTGAAGGAGATCCAGCATCACATTTTTCTTTTGGACTAGGATTTTTCTTTAACGCGTGGGCATCTGCTGTTGGCGCCGGCGCATTTACGCAGGACGTTGATCATCGTATTATCCCGAATTGGGCAACGGCAATTTTGATGGTGAAAAATAAAAATGTTGCGGAAACAATGCATAACCCGAAAAAAATGGGCATTGCTGGAGCAGCGGTTGGAATGGTTCTTGTTGCATTTTTAAATACAACTGTATCCGCTATTCCCAAATCACTTCAAGTGACGGCTGTCGATGTGCTTGTGCCAGCTGCAACAATTTTGATCGCGACCGTGATGCCCGTGTTGTTTTGGTTAGCTGCAATTGATGCCGGAAAACGTTCAGGTTTTTGGGGAACTCTTTTTGGAGGAATCGCACAGCTTGTGATGGGAAATGCTGTTCCTGGTGTTGTTTTAGGCATCTTAATTGGAAAAGGTGTGGATGAACAAGGCTGGACAAAAGTTACCAAAATCATGATGGCAGCCATTATTGCATTGTTTGCCTTTAGCAGCTTCTTTAGAGGGTTTGATTTGCAGATGATCGAACAATTTAGAATGCAAATTCCCGAATGGTTGGACAAAGCACATGCTATTTTTTCAGTCGGTAAATAAGGAGGATATAAAATGAAAGAAGAAAATGTAACTCATGGATTTTGGTACGCAGATTGGTCATTTCCGATTTTTGTTGGAATAATGTCAGCAGCGGTTTTTGCAGGAACACATATGTATGTTCAATATGGCGTAGGAGCCTTTAATGAAGTTGCAATTGTTGCGATGTTGAAAGCGGGTCTAGATGGTGGCTCTTATGGAGCGGCTGCAGCTTTTGGGGTCAGTTTCCTGTTTGCTCGGATTTTAGAAGGATCACTAGTGGGCATTCTTGATATTGGTGGCGCAATTTTAACGGGGATCGGAATTGGAATACCCGCAATTTTTCTTAGCATGGGAATCAAAGCGCCTATTGAGAATTTTACTTTGGCTTTGATTGTCGGTGCGATTCTTGGATTAATAGTCGGTGGAATCATTATTTTAATACGTAAATTTACGATTAATCAATCGAATTCGACATTTGGCGCAGAGGTCATGATGGGGGCTGGTAATGCTTCAGGTCGCTTCCTCGGACCGCTGATTATTCTAAGTGCATGTGGGGCATCAATTCCCGTGGGGTTAGGTTCTGTCGTTGGGGCTCTCCTTTTTTATATTTGGAAAAAACCGATTGCAGGTGGCGCAATTCTTGGAGCCATGGTTTTAGGCGCCGTATTTCCAATTTTGTAGAAACAAGAAAACGAAAGAAGGAAAATGATGTCTACTTTATTAATAAAAAACGCAAAATTAGTGAATGATTCTGCTGTAGATGTTTTAATTGAAAATAATAAAATTGTAAAAGTAGCCGAGGTGATTAATGAACCAAGTGAGAAAATTTTGGATTTAGAAAAAAAAGCGTACATTTCTGCTGGCTGGATTGATGATCATGTTCATTGTTATGAAAAAATGACGTTGTATTATGATTTTCCAGATGAGATTGGGGTAAAAAAAGGTGTAACCACAGTGATTGATGCTGGTTCAACAGGTGCGGAAAATATCGGTGATTTCTATGAACTGAGTAAAAAGGCGATCACAAATGTTTATGCTTTGGTAAATATTTCAGAATGGGGAATTTTAGCACAAGACGAGCTGTCTGATCTCAAAAAAATCAAAAGAAAATTGATCCAAAAAGTAGTGAATGAATTTCCTGATTTTATTGTCGGTCTCAAAGCCCGAATGAGTAAAACAGTAATTGGTACAAATGGTATTCGACCTTTAGAATTAGCAAAAAAAATTCAAAAAGAAACAAATAATTTGCCGCTAATGGTGCATATTGGTTCTACACCGCCTGATTTAGCCGAAATAGTTGCAAAACTTGACGCAGGAGACGTCGTAACACATTGTTTTAATGGCAAGGCAAACGGCATTTTAGATGAAAAAGGACAAGTTCATTCCTTTGTCTTGGCCGCTTATGAAAGAGGCATTATTTTTGACATTGGTCATGGAACAGATAGTTTTAATTTTAATACGGCAGAAAAAGCGTTTAATGCGGGAATTAAAGCGCAAAGTATCAGTACAGATATCTATCATCGAAATCGCGAAAGCGGCCCAGTTCATGATTTAGCAACGACTATGGAAAAATGTTTACTTATGGGGTATTCGCTTGAAGAAATAATTGATAAAGTTACAATTCAACCAGCTAAAAATTTCCATTTGAAAAATAAAGGGCATCTAGCTGTTGGTTATGATGCAGATCTGACTATTTTTAGAATAGGCCACCGGTCTAAAGAGCTAATCGATTCGAATGGCAATCAAAAAGTGGCAACAACACAAATTTGTCCTTTGTATACAGTAATAGAAGGAGTGGTCTATCCTAATGAATTATTATGAAAAATTTGCTTTAAAAGAAGTGATCAATGCGTCTGGAAAGATGACGATTTTGGGCGTGTCAAAAGTTTCCGAAAACGTGATGAAAGCACAACAGTTTGGGGATCGTCATTTTTTTGAAATGGAGCAGTTAACACAACAAACAGGGAACTATATTGCAAAGCTTTTGAATGTCGAGGCTGCTGTTGTTGTTTCCAGTGCTTCTGCGGGAATTGCCCAAAGTGTTGCGGCGATGATAGGTCAAGGATCAACCTATCATCTTTATCATCCTTATGATTTAAGCCAGTCAAAAAGAGAAATCATTTTGCCGAAAGGTCACAATGTTGATTATGGTACCGCGGTGGAGGTTATGATTGCACAGGGCGGTGGTATGCTTAGAGAAGCGGGGTATGCAAACATGTGCCAACCAGCGCATATTTCGTGCATGATTACTGCGCAAACAGCTGCGATTGTCTATATCAAAAGTCATCATACTGTGCAAAAAAGTATGTTAACGGTCAAAGAGGCAGCCATGGTGGCACATGAAAATGATGTGCCGCTTATTGTAGATGCAGCTGCGGAAGAAGATCTATTTAAATATATAAAGGATGTTGCAGATCTTGTGATGTATAGTG
>JAATGB010000053.1 GCA_015654945.1 Lactobacillales bacterium
ATTGTATAGTCTTGATAGTGCAGAATGAATAGGTTGCTAATAGACGAAGCTAAAGGAGTTATGAAGTAGTTACTTTAAAGTTCCTGTGTTAAAAAAATAATGCGTAAACGTATCCTTAGATACGCTTACGCATTATTTTTTTTACTAATTTTTTCGTAACAGTAAGGCTTCCGTTAGTTCGATTAAAATTTTTCGTTCGGGGATATCCGGCAGCTTTTTGATGTCCTGTAAGGCTTTTTGCGTGTAATGCTCAGCCAATTTTGTGGCTTTTGCTAGCCCGTGGTATTTTTTGATATTTGCGACAAGGAGTAACAGCTCTTCTTCTGTTAGGGGAACTCTTCTTTTTAACAGCGGTGCAAAGGCTTCACGGTTTTCTTCCATAGCAAAGATCAACGGCAAGGTATAGTTACCAATTTGGACATCTTCCATTACTGGTTTATGTAAAATATCTTCTGATGAAGAATAATCAAGAACATCATCTAAAATTTGGAAAGCCATTCCAATACGGTAGCCGATTTGTTGACTTAGAATTTGTGTCATCTTTGAACAGCCAGAAAACTGGGTTCCTTCATAGCAGCTTAATTGAAATAATTGTGCCGTTTTGCCTTTGATATGTTGCAAATATTGTTTAACCGTAATATCTGTATTATAGCGTAAATTCATCTGATCAAGTTCGCCGACTAGGATTTTTTTCATATTTGTTGCATTGAGCTCAATCGCTGAAAAAGTACCGGAGGCCTGAGAAAGTAAATGGAAGTATACGGTAAACAAAAAGTCACCAGCGTAAACCGCAATATCTTTACCATAAGTTGCCTGAATCGACGGCATATCTCGACGCAAGGGCGAATTATCAATAATATCATCATGGATTAAAGTTGCAGCATGCAGGATCTCTAAAGAAGCCGCTAACTGATATTTGTGTTTTTGGACAGGTGTTTTGCCAAATGAAGTAAAAAGTAAAAAATAAGCAGGGCGCAAAAGCTTGCCGCCAGATTGAAAAAATAAGTGCAAGGCATTGGTCATTTCTTTGTTGCGAATGGTTACGGCTTTTGCCATAATTTTCTGTGTTTCGATTAATTCTTTTTGGATCGTGGGATACTTGTTCCAAAGGGAATGAATTGCCATTTTTGGCCTCCTAAAAAATTCTTCTAGTAACAATGTAGCGTAAAAAAAGAATCATGTCAATTAGTCCGAGTTGATTCACGTTTGAACCCAAAAATTGCGGGATAAAAAAGCTGAATTATGGCAAATTACTCATTTTTATACATGACTTTTCACATAATTAAAAAATTTTTTAAGAAAAGGCCTTTTTACATTTTTGAGTATTTATACATAAATTAATGCATAAAAATTCCTAATTAACTAAAAAATTAATAAAAAATCATTGACATGTATAAAATGTGTGGCTATAATGTGAGATAACATAAAAACGAAGGGAGGAGTTTGGTGAAGGTCGCACTCGTAGGAGCAACTGGCTATAGTGGGTTGGAATTGTTACGGCTGTTACACGCACATCCATTTGTTTCAGATGTAAATTTATACAGTAATACCGCAAGCGAAAACCAAAATTTGATAGAAATCTATCCCCACCTCCAAAACATTCAAGATAAAACGATTGCAGTATTTCATGCAGAAGAGCTGATGGCTCAAAATGATGTGGTATTTTTGGCAACTCCTTCGGGAATCTCGATGGAATTAGCGACGCCTTTTATAGAAGCAAAGTATCCGGTAATTGATTTATCTGGTGATTTTCGCTTAAAACAAGGCAAAGTTTATGAAAAATGGTACCATCAGCAGGCTGCAAGTGAAACTTACTTGCGACAAGCGGAATATGGACTAGCCGAATTTCGCACGAAACCAACTGCTACTTTGGTTGCAAATCCTGGCTGTTACGCGACCGCTACTCTGCTTGCGCTGGCTCCTCTTATTCAAGAAGATTGGCTGCAAGAGGACTCTATTATTGTGGATGGTAAGTCAGGAATATCAGGAGCGGGTAAAAAAATCAGTAGTGCAACACATTTTTCTGAAACAAATGAAAATATGTCGATGTATAAAATTAATCAGCATCAGCACATCCCTGAAATTATTCAACAAATGCAGCAATGGAATAAAGGGATTCAAGCCATTCAATTTAGTACATCTTTGATTCCGATTACGCGGGGGATCTTTATTACGGCCTATGCAAAGCCGAAAAAAGAGCTGACGGTCGAAAAATTGCAACAGCTTTATGAGACAAACTATCAGCAGAATGAATTTGTTCGCGTTCAGCCGCAAGGGGTTTATCCGACGATCAAGCAAGTTGTGGGCTCAAACTATTGTGATCTTGGTTTGACGTACAATGAAGTAACCAAAACCATTATGATTATTTCCGTGATTGATAATTTAGTTAAAGGAGCTGCTGGTCAAGCTATTCAAAATTTAAATATTATGCAGGGATTTCCCGAAACAGCCGGTTTGGATTTTGTCCCGCTGTACCCATAGAAAGGAAAGAGAAAATATGCAAGTGATAGACGGAACAATTGCGAGCCCTAAAGGTTTCTATGCGGATGGGCTTCATTGTGGGTTAAAAAAGAAAAAAAAGGATATTGGTTGGATCTTTTCTGAGAAGCCTGCACATGCTGCGGCCGTCTATACGACGAATAAAGTTCAAGGTGCGCCCATTCACGTTACCAAACAAGCACTCGCAAATGGCTCCCAACTGCAAGCGATTATTGTAAATTCAGCGATCGCCAATGCGTGTACCGGCGATCAAGGAATCAATGCGGCTTTTCAAATGCAACAATTGGTTGCGAAAAAAATGGATATTGCGGAAAATCTTGTCGCAGTTGCGTCAACAGGTGTCATCGGGCAGCCTTTACCAATGGAAACGATCTCGAAAGGAATTCAGCAATTAAACGCAACCGCCGGTGATGCGAAAAGCTTTCATGAGGCTATTTTAACAACGGATACTCGAACGAAAGAAGTCACAGTTCGTGCCG
>JAATGB010000085.1 GCA_015654945.1 Lactobacillales bacterium
CTTTTTGTGCACCAGCAGCAAGTGAGACTTCTGAACCCGTTGCAATTAAAATTCCTTCTGGTTTGTCGCCTTTTTGTGGAGAAAGAACATAAGCTCCTTTGCTGACATTTTCTGCTGCTAGTTCTTTGGTTCCTTCCAAGACAGGTAAATTTTGACGACTTAGAACTAAGACAGTCGGATGGTCCGTTGATGTTACTGCTAATTTCCAAGCCGCAACTACTTCGTTTCCATCTGCTGGTCGAATTACCGAGACATTCGGAATTCCTCTTAAACTTGATAGTTGTTCTACCGGTTCGTGCGTCGGGCCATCTTCCCCTACTGCAATCGAATCATGTGTCAAAACATACGTTACAGGAGCCTTTTGAATTGCTGCCAAGCGTAACGCTGCTCGCAGATAATCGACAAAGACAAAGAATGTCCCACCATATACTCGGGTTCCTCCATGCAATGAGATTCCATTTAATGCAGCAGCCATTCCAAATTCGCGCACTCCAAACCAAATATTTCTTCCCGCATAATTTTCAGGTTCAAAGTCCGTTTCAGCAGATACCATCGTGTTATTTGAAGAAGAAAGATCAGCTGAACCTCCCCAAAGACTTGGAATACTCTTTGATAGAGCTTGAATGGTTTCTTGACTTGTTACACGACTTGCACTACTTGCACCCACTTCATAAGTCGGTAACCCTTTATCCCAATCAGCGGGTAGTTCTTCTTTATGAGCTGCTGTAAATTGTTCAGCAAGCTTTGGATATGCAGCAGAATAGTCCGCAAACAGTTTTTGCCATTCTTTTTCTGCGTTTTCACCTTTTGTGCCAATTTTCTCTTGAATACGTTGCGCTACTTCTTCAGGAACTGTAAAGTCTGGATAATTCCAGCCATAAGCTTTTTTCGCTGCTGTTACGCCTTCTGCGCCTAGTGGCGAGCCATGAACTTTGTTTGTACCTTCCTTTGGTGCGCCAAAACCAATAATTGTTTTGACTTCAATTAAAGTCGGCTTATCTGTTTGTTCTTTTGCTTTGGCAATAGCTGCTGAAATTTCTTCTAAATTATTACCATCTTTCACCAAAATATGATGCCAGCCACTCGCTTCAAATCTTTGACCGACATTTTCAGAGAATGCTTTATCTAAAGGACCATCAAGTGAAATATTATTAGAATCATAAAGAACAATTAATTTTGCTAATTTTAAGTGTCCTGCCAAACTAATAGATTCTTGGGATATACCCTCCATTAGATCACCATCACCACATAGAGCATATGTATAGTGATCAACAATTGGAAAATCAGCTTTATTATACGTAGCAGCAAGATGCGCTTCCGCCATTGCCATACCTACACTCATTGCAATACCTTGACCAAGTGGACCTGTCGTCGCTTCGACACCATCTGTATGATGAACTTCTGGATGACCTGGTGTTTTACTTCCCCATTGGCGGAAATTTTTCAAGTCTTCAATCGTTACTTTATAACCTGAAACATGCAATAAACTATACAATAATGCCGAACCATGTCCAGCAGAAAGTACAAATCGATCGCGGTCTACCCAGTTTTTAGATGTTTTTGGATTGATCTTTAAATGTTCCGTCCACAATGCATACGCCATTGGTGCAGCCCCCATTGGCAAGCCTGGATGTCCAGAGTTCGCTTTTTGAACCGCGTCGATACTCAGCGTACGTAGTGTGGTAACTCCTAATTCATCAGTTTTATCAAACAAAATGATCAGCCTCCTTGTTTTAGGTATTATTTACCTTAATTACTATTTTACCTTTCTTCAGAAAAAAATGCAATGGTTTTCATACGATTCCATTTATTTATCTCGACCATGAAGACCTTTTTCTTTTTGAATATTTTTTAATTTTTCAGGTGTTACATCATTCCCTTTTGGATCAATTATTTTAGCACCTTCAATATGATTTCTCATCCCTCTTCTAAATTCACTTAAATATTCTTCCCGTAACAGTTTTTGTTCCTTCTGTTCAGTCAAAGTTAAATTTCCTTTTTTTGCTAACTCGTTAATCCGATTTAGTTTTTCTTTTGGTAACATTCAAATCCCTCCCAATTTTCTTTATACTAGCGTAAATCTGTCAAAAATTCAACTAAATAAAAATACGAACATCTGTTTGAATTTGTTAGTAGAGTGTGTTACAATTTAATTAACAAATAACAGTGAGAGGTGCAATTATGGCAAAACGGCAAGAGTCCAGACAAATAGAAGTCTTAAAATACATTCATGAACAAGTTGAAAAAAGAGGATATCCACCAACAGTAAGAGAAATCGGTGAAGCAGTAAACCTTTCTTCTACTTCCACTGTTCATGGTCATCTTTCTCGTTTAGAAAAAAAAGGATTTATACTTAGAGACCCAACAAAACCTAGAGCAATTGAATTAACTAGCCAAGGATTAGAAGAAATCGGTGTACAAGATTCGATGATTCCGATGCTAGGAACGGTCACTGCTGGGGAACCCATACTAGCAGTGGAAGAAGCTTCTGATTTTTTCCCACTTCCGCCTCATTTAAAATATGAAGAAAATGGCCTGTTTATGCTAACGATTCGCGGAGAAAGTATGATCAATGCAGGTATTTTAGATGGTGATTATGTGATTGTTAGAAAACAATCACATGCAACAAATGGAGATATTGTGATTGCCATGACAGAAGAAGATGAAGCGACTTGTAAACGATTCTTCAAAGAATCAAATCAAATCCGCTTGCAACCAGAAAATGATACGATGAGCCCCATCATCTTACCTACCATTTCTATTTTAGGCAAAGTTGTGGGGTTATACCGAAGTCATTTATAAGACTTATCTCGTCAAAAATTGCTGATACTGCCAAAAAATACCAATCAACCAAAATGTAACTCTTGGCTGATTGGTATTTTTTTTGCAAATGATTTATAAATCTGTTACTTTTCCATCCACATCTCTTTCGACTTTCATCGAACTAATCGGCAGATAACCTAACTTTTTGACTAAGCTTTTATCAGCAGTAATGCAATCAATGAATTTTTTGACGCTTGCTGAAGGTTTACCGTTTGTATACATATGTTCATATGACCAGATGATCCATGTATTATCGGCAACATTTTTATCTGTTGGTTTCACATTATCAATGCTTAAAGCCGTTAAACTGTCATCGAAATAAGAGAATGCGAGATAACTAATAGCTCCCGGAGTTTGTGCGACAATTTCTTTGACTGTACCAGAAGAATCTTGTTCTTGGGACTGAACTGCTTCTTCTCCATCCAATGCCCACTTCTCAAAAGTGGCTCTTGTTCCGCTACCAGATGCACGATTAATAATGCTAATTTCTTGATCTGCTCCGCCGACCTCTTTCCAGTTGGTAATTTTACCCGTAAAAATTTGTTTCAATTGTTCTTTTGTCAAATTTTTTACCCCTGCATCTTTATTTACAACCGGCCCCATTCCAACAACAGCGACTTTATGATCAACTAAGTCTTCTGCTGGCACACCTGATTTTTCTTCCGCAAAAACATCTGAATTGCCAATTTCAACTGCTTTATCTGCGACTTGGCTTAAGCCTGTTCCGCTTCCACCACCTTGAACTGTAATTGTATAATTGGGATTTTCTTCAGTAAAGCTGTCTTTCGCAGCATCTACTAAAGGTTGTAATGCTGTTGAACCAACTGCGGTTATTTTGACAGGTTTTGAACTAGCTGTCGATTCAGAAGATGTTTTTTTTGAATCTGAGGAATTTCCACACCCTACGAGTACTCCGATTGAAACACCAAGAATCACACTTGCCAAAAGCTTTTTATTCATTATTCATCCACCCTATCTTTCCAAATTATCATTCATTTAGTACACCTATAGAATAACAATCGCGTGTAAAAATTGGCTTTCTATTTAGGTAAATTTTATGTAAAGAAATGTAAATTACCGATAAAGAGTGAATAAATTACATGCTTTTCATGCAAGTAAGTCAATCAAACAAAAAAACAATAAGAAAATGATCTCTTATTGTCTCAATTGCACCATTTAATTTCCCACAATCACATGAAAATTATGATTACATGTTGCCTCAATAACCGGATTTTCTGCAAGATAATTTGCGATCAACTCAGTCATATCAACTTGTACTTCGCGAATAATTTTGCTCGCGTCAAACATTGCATAGTCACCACCACCGACTGCTCGATACTGATTGACGACAATTTCCAATGTGTCGCTTGCTGAAACATCTTCGTTATGATAGCGAAAAGAAACAATTCGCTCTCCGATTGGCTTCGAAACATCAATTGTATAGTCAATGCCTTCATACATATCATAATTATAATATTGAGGCTTCGGCTGGATAAACTCTGGATTAATACCAATTTGCTGGTTGACTGTAACCGCAAAAAAACTGGCTGATCGCTCTAAAGCTTGCCTTAGTTCTCCCCCAGTTACATTTAAAACCGCAAGCGTATTAGGATAGATATAATTGGTTACCACATCTCGCATTGTAATTGTAAAACCAAAGCCTTGACCGTCGTTATTAAAAAGTGCCGTACCTGAAACATCGACATTTGCTGCAGCCATTTGAACTTTTTGAATAAATTCAATATACGGATGTTCTGCTATTCTGGCTTGATTTGGATCTTCAATTCTCATCGAACCTTTGACTTTACCTAAAGGTTCATCCAACCAAGTCTCACAGGCTTCACTAATAGGTAAAAGGAAATGACTTATTTCTTTATCTGGTAAACAATTTCCTGTTGCAAGCAATTTTTCCGTACTCGCGCGCACCACATAAGAACCAGCTTTATTTTTTTCGATATTCAATTCAATTTGACCAACATATTCGCCTCTAAATCCTGGTTGAACAACAGGAACACCATTTATTTTTTGGCTAATTTGTCGATGCTGATGACCCGTAACAAGCGCATCAATCCCTTTTACTTCTTGTAATAGCTGGTATCCTTCATTTTCACCAGTTAACGTTTCTGTCGGTTTGCCATTATCCAGATCTCGCTCAAAACCGCCATGGTAGCTCACAATTACAATGTCTGCCTGTTCTCTCAATTTGGGTACATATTTTTTTGCTGTTTCTACAACACTTTTAAACGTTAAATTTTTAATATTTTCAGGATGCTCCCAATGAGGAATATATGGCGTTGTTAGTCCTAAAATTGCGATTTTCAAGCCATCTTTTTCTAAAATAATATAAGGCTTACCAAAAGCAGGGTTTCCTGTTTCATCAAGAATATTCGCACAGATTAGCGGATGCTTTGCAGCTGCTTCCATCTTACGTAAATAAGTTGCACCATAATTAAATTCATGATTTCCAAGTAGACCAGCATCATAACCAATTAAATTTAAACAGTCGATCAGCTGTCTAGATGTAGCAATATCTTCTTGTTTTGCTAAAAAATAGCTAAGTGGTGATCCTTGGATAAAATCGCCATTTTCAATCGTGATCACCGGACCAGCAGTTTTTTTGCGGATTTCTTTGATAACAGTTGCGACTTTAGCTGCCCCAAAAGGTTGATTTTGATTACGTGAGCCGAAATTAGTTGGCATGATATAGCCATGCATGTCACTAGTTGCTAAAATAGTTAGTTTCATTCATTCTCCTCATTTCCTGCTTGCTTATACGAGCCTCTTACGTAAAGAACCAGAAATAAAATCAATGACTGTTACCATGACAATAATTCCGATCAAAATAATGCCTACGCGGCTCCAAGAACGAGCGTTGATTGCAAAAATCAGTGGTGTACCGATCCCGCCAGCTCCGACCATTCCTAAAATTGATGCAGAACGAACAGCTAGTTCGAAACGATATAGTGTATAAGAAATAAACTCTGGAATCAATTGCGGTAATGTTGCGAAGGATAAAACATTCCAGCGATTTCCGCCCGCACTAATAATGGATTCAGTTGGCCCTTGATCCATATTTTCAATTGCTTCGCTGTATAATTTCGCCAACATACCAATAGAATGAACACTTACAGCTAAAACACCAGCAAAAGAGCCAGGACCGACTGTTTTAATAAACATAATTGCCAAGACGATTTCTGGAAAAGTCCGAATTGCAGTTAATACAATTTTTCCTGAACCGGAAATTACCCTTTTACCTCTTTTAGTTCGAGCTGCCCAAAAAGCAAAAGGTAAACTTAAAATAGCAGAAAGAAAGGTACCTAAAAAGGCAATCGCAACTGTCTCAATGAGCAAACTGACCAGATCTTCCCCATCACCAGTATAGACATATGCCCAATCAGGATGAATAATTCCCGCTAAAATCGAACGCGTAACAGCTCCTGCGGTTTCTTTCACTCCATCAAAAGAAATACCGCTGAATGCCCAAATATACATCCCGATCAAAAAAAGAGCAATCACCGTATTTCGAAACCAATGCTTTTTTGGTTGTGTTGGTAATATCATAATAATCGCTCCCTTAACTGATTACTGACCGCATCAATGATCAAAACAACTGCAAAAATTGCAATAACAATAATCGAAGTTTGATCATACCTGAATTGGCTTAAAGAGCGCTGTAAAAAGATTCCAATTCCGCCAGCTCCAATATATCCAAGAACAGTTGAAGCCCGAACGTTAATTTCAAACGCATATAATAAATAACTGAAAAAATGGCTCATTATTTGTGGAATAACGGCATAGCGAATGACATCAATTTTACTGCCGCCTGAGGAAATAATCGCTTCGATCGGACCTTCATCAATCGTTTCAATTGTTTCGTAAAAAAGCTTTGCAATCATCCCAAAGCTGAAAATTGCCAAGCTGATAATCCCTGCAACTGGACCAATCCCCACAATTGCAACAAAAACAGCTGCCAACATTAAATCAGGAATTGTCCGAATAATGTTCAAAATAAATCGCAAAATTGTATTCACAAATTTATTTTTAACTAGATTTCTTGAAATCGCCAAAGAAAACGGAAAGGCGAAAATGGCACCTAGTGTTGTGCCAATAATTGCCATTTTAATGGTTTCGAGCAATGGCGGAATAACAATTTTTATATAGCTCTTATCAGGATGCATCATTTTCCCGAGAATGACACCCATTTGATCAAAATTTTCAAAAAAACGTGATAGATCAACTTCTGAGGCAATACTACTGAGAATCAAAAAAAGGATAAACAAAGCAAACCACACAAAGCTTTTCCACGTATTATGGCGCTTCGGCAATTCTGAAGGAGACATCATATTTCTCCCTCCTCTTTTGGTTCGATAATTTCTTTTCCATATATTCCCTGTAACGTTTCATCTGTAGCCTCATCAACTGGGCCATCAAAAACCAATATGCCATCACGTAAACCAATAATTCTCGTGCCATATTGCCGCGCAAGCTCGACAGAATGCAAATTAACAACAATCGTGATCCCTAAATCTTGGTTAATTCTCTTTAAATCGTTCATTACCTTCTCGGTAGTCAACGGGTCAAGAGAAGCCACTGGTTCATCCGCTAGAATAATTTTTGGTTCTTGCGTTAACGCCCGTGCAATCGAAACCCGTTGTTGCTGCCCACCAGACAATTCGTCCGCTCTTGTATAGACTTTTTCTGCCAAATCGACACGCTTTAATGCTTCATAGGCCAATGCTTTGTCTTCTTTAGGAAACAGACCAAAAAAAGTTTTGATTGTTGCATGGTACGCCACGCGACCGGTCAACACGTTTCGTAAAACAGTCGAGCGCTTAACCAAATTAAAGCTCTGAAAAATCATCCCAATATCTCGACGGATCAGTCGTAATGCCTTTCCTTTTGCAGAAGTAATCGATTTGCCATCAATTAAAATATCTCCACTTGAAATTTCGTGAAGCCGATTAATGGAACGTAGCATTGTACTCTTACCTGCGCCAGATAGACCTACGACAATGACAAATTC
>JAATGB010000043.1 GCA_015654945.1 Lactobacillales bacterium
AATTAAATCAATTAATTGAGCAACCGCTTCTTCTCCTTGCTGAATGATCGGATTATGGACAGTAGTCAATTGCGGACTCATATAGGGAATAATACTAATATCATCAAATCCCATCACACTAAAATCGGCTGGAACATGATAGCCTAACGCTTCGATCGCCTTAATTGTCCCAATTGCACTTAAATCATTCCCCGCTAAAAAAGCGGTAGGAAGCGCTTGTTTCTGCGTAAGTTTTTTTTTGATAAATTTTTGAACTTCTATTTTGGCGGTTTCTTCTTCAAATTTTCCGGGAATAATCCAATCGAGCTGAAAGTGCAACCCTAAAGTTTGCAGCGCATCTAAATAACCACGCAGACGCTCATCGCTATCAAAGACATCGTCAAAACCTTTTAAATAAACAATTTCTTTATGACCGAGTTGAATAAGATATTTTGTCGCTTCGTAGCCCATATGATACGAATCAAATACCACACTGCCAATTGTTTCATCTGCAATATTCCGATCAATAAAAATCGCTTTCATTTTTTCTTTCTTAATAATTTTTAGCTCTTCTTCGGTAATTAGCTCTTCAAAACCAATTATGCCATCCACGACATTTCCCATAATATTATTGAGGATAATTTGTTTATCTTGAGAAACCAACACATTTAACCCATAGTTTCGTTCAGTAGTCGCTTTTGCTACGGCTTCGATTAGCTGACTAAAATAAGGACCGGCAACACTACTGGTATAAAATCCCAGCATATTTGTCTTCCCTGATTTTAATTGTTTCCCCATTAAATTAGGAACATAGTGCAGCTTTTCTGCTGCCTCTTGCACTCGCTTTTTCGTTGCCGGATGAACAACATCGACACCGTTTAAAGCTTTGGAAACAGTCGCAATAGAAACATCCGCTGCTTTGGCAACATCACGGATCGTAATTTTATTCATCTTTTCATCTCCACTCCACACAGACATTTTTGAAAAAATACGTTACTCGCAATTCGCTCCTCGACTGCGGATTACCTCTTGATACCAACGATACGAATCTTTTTTGCTTCGAGCGAGCGTTCCATTTCCAGCGTTGTCTTTGTCCACATAAATCATGCCGTAGCGTTTTTCCATTTCGCCTGTACCGAAACTGACAATATCAATGATCCCCCAAGGAGTATAGCCGATTAATTCAACGCCATCCTCATTCACAGCCTTTTTCATTTGTTTGATATGTTCCTTTAGATAGGCGATGCGATAGGGATCATGAATTTGTCCATTTGCTTCTTTTTTGTCGTATGCACCAAAACCATTTTCGACAATAAATAAAGGCAAATCATAGCGATCATAAATGGTATGAAGTACATAGCGTAAGCCGACAGGATCAATTTGCCAGCCCCAATCACTCATCTCTACATAGGGATTGTTCACTATTTTTGCACCTGCATAGTCTGGAATTACCGCGCCCGTTATTTCTGGTAAGGTCGTGACCGTTCCCGACATGTAATAACTAAACCCAATATAATCCACCGTTCCTTCTGCTAATATACGGAGCTCTTCTTGCGTATAATCAATCTGATAGTCCATTTTTTCCCAATACTTTAAGGTATACCCCGGTATTTTCCCTTTTGCATGGATATCGCTATAAAAATAGCGCCGATTCATAACTTTGACAGCGGCCATCACATCATCTGGTTTACTCGAATAAGGATAAATTGGCACATAGGCCATCATGCATCCAATTTGAAAATCAGGATTAATTTGATGTCCTTTTTTTACGACTTCAGCACTCGCAATTAATTCATTTAAACCTGCTTGAAAAATTATTTCTTCTTTGTTCTCTCCTGATTTAAAACGAATTGCTGAATTGGTCCAAACATGAAGATCATGCTGTCCATCCGCTTGGTTATTAATTTCATTAAAGGTCATCCAATACTTTACTTTATTTTTATATCTCTCCATCACAACTTCCGCATAATGTACAAAATAGGCAATTACTTTTTTATTACGAAAGCCACCATACTTTTCATATAAATAGTAAGGAATTTCAAAATGTGAGAGCGTAATCACTGGTTCGATCTTGTATTTTAATAATTCATCAAAAAGCGCATCATAAAACTGCAAGCCGGCTTCATTTGGTTCCGTTTCGTCACCATTTGGAAAAATCCGAGTCCAATTAATCGACGTCCGAAAACAGTTTAAACCGAGTTCCGCAAACAGCTTGATATCTTCTTGATAGCGGTGATAAAAATCAATGGATTCATGAGAAGGATAGTTTTTTCCAGCAACAATACCTGTCGTAATTTCACGTGGTACGCCATTTGCTCCAGCAGTCATAACATCCGCAATACTTACGCCTTTGCCCGCTTCATTCCATGCACCTTCTATTTGGTGTGCTGCAACTGCTCCACCCCATAAAAAATTTTCAGGTAAATTCTTTTTTTCCAACTAAAGCACCTCTTCTTTCTTTACTGATTTTAGTATACGCAATAAAAACGTTTTTTTGAATACGCTTTCTTGATTGTGATGGTGGTACCACAAATTAGAAAAAAGAATCATCTTGGTACAAGATGTACCAAGATGATTCTTTTTTCTCTTTCCTACCCGCTACGCATCGCCAAGTTTACGCAGCTCGTTTGTCAAATATTCAATCACATACATGATCGGAATCTGTGTCGACAAATCTTCGTGTAATCGTAAACGCTCCACTTTCGCATGGTAGCTTAAAATATAATGAGTCATCAAAGCCAGCGTGCTATGCTCATTTCCAGTGATACAAACCGTCGTATAATCTTCTTTATTTTTAAACCCATTTACGACTTCGACGACTTCCGTGGTATTTCCTGAAACCGAGATACTCACTAAGATATTCTCAGAAGTATTTTTTAATTTTGAAGAAATTGGAAAAGTCGGATCCGTTACTGCAAAGGTATTATAGCCAATCGTCGCCAACCGACGAGCGGCATACTCACATAAAATTCCCGAGGTACCAATCCCAAAAAAGACAATATTTTCGGCAGTCAACATTCGCTCTGCGACCATCGTAATTTTTCGTTCAATATCTTTGGGGAAATTTCCTTGATCCAGAATCAAACTACCAGAAGAGAAATCGCCCGTTTCATAAGTAGAGCCCGTTTCTTTCTGAAACATGGTTTTAAATTCAGCAAAACTGCTGTAGCCGATTTTGCGAATAAAACGCATCACTGATGATGCGGATGTATGGGACTCATTGGCAATTTCGCGCACACGCATATACTGAATTTTATCGCTATTTTCTGACATGTAATGATAAATGGAACGATCTACTTCTGATAATTCATTAAAATCAATTTTACCGAAAAAAGACATTGGCTTTTCCCCCTAAAAATTACTTCATTTTCTTTTATTTCCCTTGCCAATTAAAAGCAACTCACAATTATAGCATAGCTCATTCTCGTAAAATGTCCAACCACTATTTTTATTTCGTGCTTGACCGCAGAACATTCGTTCCCTTATAATGTGATTAAGGAGTGATAAAAATGAACCTTTTTAAAAAAACGATGCTTCTGTTAGATGAACAGCTTTACAAGCCAAACAACTTGATGCCAACAACTCTCAAAGAAGAAAATTTTAATCAAGACTACTCTGGCGGAACTTTTACTCTTGCTAAAAAAACAATCCGATTCAGAGTAGCAAAAATCACACCCAAAAAAAGTGGTCAATTCGTCGCAATCTGGGAAAAAGATCCTTTTGGAAAAAATAGTGCCTTTGACTACTCTACTGCGCCAGACTTACTTGTTGTTACTTGCTTTAAAGAACAACGGCTAGGACAATTTATTTTCCCTAAACAGCTACTTTTACAAAAAAAAATTCTGAAGAACCAACAGCAAAGAGGAAAAATGGCCTTTCGGATTTACCCCTCTTGGGACCACCCGACAAGCAAACAAGCAATCGCGACACAAGTATGGCAATTGCCTTACTTCGTTACTCAGGACACAGCTAAAAAACAATTTAGCGATAAAATTCAAACCTTATATAAGGAGAATGATTACAATGAATTCACTGACTTTTGAAGGAGCTTGTTTCTGCAACGACGTAACTTTCACTGCAACAATCCAAAATTTAGATTTGAAAATTTGCCATTGCTCGATGTGTCGTAAAATGGCTGGAGCTTCCGGTTTCTTATCCTTCACTTGTACAACACCACTTATATTTCATGAAAGTAAAAAGCTCAGACGATTTGATTCATCATCACAAGGAGAACGCGGTTTTTGTAGTACGTGCGGTACACCCATTTTTTATCGTTGGAAAGAAGACAGTACCTATTTTGTCGTTCCTTCCTTGCTTCATGAGTTACCAGAAGAAAAGATCCATTTAACAACTGAAATTTTTTATGATCACAAGCCTTGCTATTATGCCTATGCGGCTGAGACAGTAAAAAAAAGAGAGAGTGACTTTAAAAAATAGATTTAGCGCATGAGATCATTTTTTTGTACACTATTATTAGACTTATACGTATTTTTTGTTTCGTTTTCCAAAAATAAAAAGAGATCGTCTTTCTTCTATAAGTTAGACGATCATTTATCCGCTAAATTCTTGGAAAGCCGCGTTCGTATTGCTTCGGTATCGTTATTTTTTCATGTAATTGGACACTAGCTCCTAGCGACCAATAAGGATTCCGCAACATGCCACGACCAACAGCTACTAAATCGGCTGCTTGATTCCCAATCACTGCATTTGCCACAATTGGATCATCTAACTTGCCGACAGCAATTACCGGAACTTGTAGTGCTGCTTTAAAGGCTTGTGCAAAAGGAACTTGATATGCTGCATTAGCTCCTGGTCTGCCACTTGACCCAATTGGCCCTTCTCCACCAGAGCTAATGTGAAACATATCAACTCCTGCTTCTTTGTACACTTTTGAAAAAGCGAGACTTTCTGCGAGTCCATAACCGCCAGCCACATATTCAACGGCTGAAATCCGCATAATTAATGGCATTGTTGCAGGTAATTCGGCTTTGACTGCTTCAATTACTTTTTTTCCAAATAAAGATAAATCTTTGCCATATTCATCGGTTCTTTGGTTGGTATACGCCGATTGGAATTGGTGTATAAGATAGCCATGTGCCCCATGAATTTCCACTGCATCTACACCTGCTTGGACAGCTCTTCTAACTGATTGACGAAATTTTTCAATGAGGATTTCAATTTCGTTTTTCGATAACTCTCGTGGTATTTTTGATTGCGCATCATAAGGAATGGCCGAAGCTGAAATTGGCTGCTTGGCATCGGTCGCTTTACGACCAGCATGGGCGATCTGAATCGCAATTTTTGCGCCAGCTTGATGGACCGCGTCAACAATTTTTTTAATTCCAGCAATTTGTCCATCTTCCCAAAGTCCCAAATCATTGTCTGTAATCCGACCATCTGGCTCAATATCGGTCATTTCAATAATAATCAATCCCGCTCCTCCAACTGCGCGCGTTGCATAATGCTGCACATGCCAATCGGTTACATATCCGTCTTTTTTTTCAACGGAATACATACACATCGGTGGCATGACAATCCGGTTCTTTAAGCTCAACTCTTTTATTTTAAATGGTGTAAATAAATTAATCATCCTAGCTTCCCTTCTTTCCTCTCTATTTTACCCTTTACAGCTAGGATCACCAATCATTCTGCTTTTTTGGTTGTTGCAATGGCTACTGCTTCTGTTAAAAATACCTGTAATGCCTCGTTCTGCTTTTCATGTAACATTTGAACAATCTTGCTCCCAATAATCACACCATCACAATCTTGCGCAAATTTTTCGACATGTTCAATTGTCGCGACACCAAAACCTGCTAAGACCGGGACAGATGCAATACTTTTTAACAAACGGATATGCGCATCAACTTCCTCACTGTATTTGGTTCTCGTACCTGTGATTCCATTTACCGTTACTGCATAAATAAAGCCTTCTGCCTTTTTGGAAATTTCTGCCATCCGATTTTTGGAACTTGTCAATGAAACCAGTGGAACCAGTGCAATATCCGAATTTTGTAACAAAGGTTGGATGTAGTTTTGATGCTCATATGGCAAATCCGGAATAATTAAGCCTTTGACTGGTGTTTTTTTAATTTCGGTAATAAATTTTTCCAAACCAAAATGATAGATCGGATTAAAGTAGGACATGATAATCAGCGGAACCGCTACTGTGCTTTTTTGCAACTCCTGAATAATTTTTTCTAAGGTTACCTTTTCCTTTAGCGCTCGTATTCCTGCTTTTTGAATCACAGGACCATCCGCCACTGGATCTGAAAAAGGAATGCCAATTTCAATCGCGCTGACTCCTTGTTTTGCTAAAAAATGTAAGGTCGGTTCCAGCTTTTCAATACCGCCATCTCCCGCCATGATATATGGAATCAGCAAAACTTTTTTCTTTCGTTGAATTTCTGTTAACTGTTGTTCAAGCGTTTTTTTCATTTTGTTTGCGCTCCTCTTCTAAGCGTGTTTTAATCTGATCAACATCTTTGTCTCCGCGACCAGATAAACACACAATTATTCCTTGTTCTGCTGGCAATGTATGCGCTAATTTGACTGCATAGGCAATTGCATGCGCGCTTTCCAGCGCCGGGATTATGCCTTCTGTTTGACACAATAATTGAAATGCAGCCACTGCTTCATCATCCGTAATCGTGACATATTCAGCTCGTTTCATTGCATGTAGGTAACAATGCTCTGGTCCAAGACCTGGGTAATCCAAGCCCGCAGAAATCGAAAATGCTTCCATAATTTGACCAGCTTCGTCTTGCAGAATATTCATCATTGCGCCATGTAAAACGCCCACTTCACCTTTCGTAATCGAGGCTGCGTGGTAAGGTGTATCTAGTCCTAAACCCGCTGCTTCCACACCATACATGCTGACTTCTTCCGCTTCTACAAAGGGATAGAACAGCCCCATCGCATTACTGCCACCACCGACACAGGCAACTAATGCTTCTGGCAATTTTCCAGCAATCTCTACATATTGTCGCCGAGCTTCTGTTCCGATAACACTTTGATAATCGCGAACGATTTCTGGAAATGGATGTGGACCTAAAACAGATCCCATCACATAATGCGTATCTTCCACATTGGCGACCCAGTAACGTAGTGCTTCATTCACTGCATCTTTTAACGTTTGGCTGCCGGCCGTTACACTGACCACCTTTGCACCTAAAAGTTCCATTCGAAAGACATTTAATGATTGCCGCTCCACATCCTTTGCTCCCATAAAAATCGTACATTCCATATTAAACAAAGCCGCAACCGTTGCCGTCGCTACACCATGCTGTCCCGCACCCGTCTCTGCAACAACTTTCTTTTTCCCCATTTTTTTAGCAAGCATAATTTGCCCCATTGTGTTGTTAATTTTGTGCGCGCCCGTATGGTTCAAATCTTCTCTTTTCAAATAAATTTTCGCACCGCCTGCGTAAGCTGTCAGCTGTTTTGCGAAATAGAGTGGTGTTTCTCGTCCCACATATTGTGTCAAATAATTGCGTAACTCCGTTTGAAATTCTTCGTCTTCTTTTGATTCTTCATAGACTTTCGCCAATTCTTTAACTGCTTTCATTAACGTTTCTGGTACAAATTGACCACCAAATTGACCATAAAAACCTTTTTTATCGGGAGCTTGATACTTCATTTTTTTTCTCTCCTTTTACTTGTTGAATAAATGCTTTAATTTTCTGACTATCTTTTCTTCCTGCCGTTTCAACACCAGAAGAGACATCCACGCCATAAGGGTGAAAATACTGAATTGCAGTCTGCACATTTCCTACGGTTAATCCACCTGCAACAAGTATTTTACGTTTTGTAAACAAAGACAAATTGAGGGATTTCCAATCAAATTTTTCACCACTTCCACCAGCAAATTCTTTAGCTGGCGCATCTACTAATAGTATAACTTCTTCCGGATACTTATTGAAATCTGTGGATAGGTTACCATGTTTAACTGAAAAAGCTTTGATCACCTCAACTGGAATTTTAGCCACAAATTCAGGTGTTTCTTGACCATGCAGCTGTACGCAATCGAGGGGTACTTTTTTAATTGCTTGTAATACTTCAGATAAAGTTGGATTCACAAAGACGCCGACTTTTTTTATTTGCTTTGGTATATATTGGACTAATTCTTTTGCTTGACTAAGCGTTACTTGACGACTACTCTTTGTAAAAACAAACCCAAGATAATCAGCACCGGCCTGAACGGCGGCCTGAACATGAATTTCTTCCTTTAAGCCACAAATTTTGACTTTCACGTCCGATTTCCTCCTTTTACTCTAGAAATAGTGAATGCCCATTGCCCGTTTGACTTGATCCAAAGTTCGCGCTGCTTTTTTTTCAGCGACAAGACTTCCCGCTTTTAAAAGTGCTAAAACACTAGACGTATCTTGCGCAAAGTCGGCTCTTCTTTTTCTAATTGGTGCTAAGAAGGTCTGTAGCACTTCATTTAAATATGTTTTTATGGCGACATCACCTAACCCACCTTTTTGGTAACGCATTTTTAATTCTGTTACTTTTGCTTGATCAGGTGCAAACACATCTAGATAGGTAAAAACCACATTTCCTTCAATCCGACCCGGATCAGAAATATGAATATGTGCTGGATCTGTATACATATTCATAATTTTTTGTTTGACTTCTGCTTCACTATCTGAAAGATAGATCCCATTGTTTAAAGATTTGCTCATCTTTCCTTTTCCATCAATACCGATTAAGCGACCCTGACCTTG
>JAATGB010000199.1 GCA_015654945.1 Lactobacillales bacterium
GAATTACGATCGCATTGGTTTTATTGTGGGCCAATTATTTACCAGATACTTGGGCAACAAAGCTACGAGCAACAAGCATTTTTCCAATGAAAAAGATCAATGATTACGTGACGGATACGGTTCAGCGTTTTGCAAAATATGCGCCTATCTATATTATCAGCGGCGACACAGATTTTCCGACAGAAAAGGTGATTGATTATTACGAACTAGCTTTAAACAAAGTGAAGGAATTGGATCCTAATGGCTTAACCACTCTTCATATTCAAGGACGGGCCTCAGAATTACCTGAACGGCTGCAAAATAATAAAAACCTTGATTTCTATATGTATCAATCCGGGCATAATCGCGATTATCAATCAACAGCTTACAAACTTGCTCAAATTTTTGCCGCAAAAGAACCGAAAAGACCAGTGATCAATGGAGAGCCTTGTTATGAGATGATGGGATATAGTCGTAAAGTTTACGGTCGTTTTAACCGATTCGATGTTAGAAAAGCAGCGTGGCAGAGCATTTTATCAGGTGCGACAGCAGGAATTACCTACGGTGCACACGGTATTTGGAGTTGGCATTCAGAAAAATTGGGTTTTGACTCAAATGTGGGTGAAGCTTTTGATACCCCTTACGATTGGCATGATGCACTTCAATTTGAAGGCGCGTGGGATTATTCTTTTATTAAAAAAATAGTGGAAGAATACGCATTATTTGATATCAGCCCATTAGATGTCGTCAAAAATAATACCGAAGAAATTAGAGCCGCTGAAAATGATGAGTTTGTGGTTGTTTATATGCCAACAAATATTAACTTAAAGTTAGTAGGGAATTACTGTGATCTAAAAAATAAAGTAATTGACTTACATTCAAAAAAAGAAACTGAGCTTTCACTGGTTTATGATTCTGAAAAAAATGAAACTACTTTTAACATGCATCGATTTATTGAAGATGTTTTATTACTGATTTGGAAGTAGTAAAAGGTTTGTAAAAGCAAAATATCTGGAATAATTGTCAGAAAAATACTGACGCTTGTTCCAGATTTTTTTATTTTGAATGACTGCAAAGAATGACAAAGTGGCTACTATTATCTAATGGGCATCAAGCGCACGGGATATTTGTTTTTCTAAAATATAAGTGATGACAAAGGAACTACCGAAGGCAATCAAAATGGTCAAAATAGAAAACCAAAAATTCGCATTGATTCCCGCTCCATTTGTGGGAATAAAAGTCGGAATTGCTGCAATGCCAGGTGAAACAACTGCATATTGTTTAAGATGGACAAGACCTGCAAACAAGCCACCAATTGTACCGCCAGCTACCGCACCAATGAAAGCGCTCTTAAAAACGAGTAGAACACCAAAAATGGAAGGCTCCGTAATTCCCACAACACCTGTAATTCCTGCCGATAAGCTCAAGGCACGTTTGTCTGTATTTCTGGTACTAAAGCTAATCGCAATGGCTGCTGCACCAATTGCGACATTAGCAGCGAGCATTCCTGGCATCACAAAATTATCATAACCAAGGTTTGCCATTGTCGCAAAGACTAGTGGAAAAAGTGCCTGATTAGTTCCTGTCATGACAAGCAATGGTGTGACGGCACCAATCAAACCAACAGAAAACCAACCAAGTTTATCATTTACAAAGCCTAAGATATCGGCAATATATTGTCCGATAAAAGCGCCAAGAGGGCCAAGAATAATCAGCGTAACGGGTGTCACAATTAAAATCGTGACCAATGGGTTAATAAAATATTTGATTTCTTTTGGGGTAAATTTATCAATGGTCTTGTATATGAGATACATAAATAAAACACCTAAAATAATCGGAATAACGGAAGAGCTGTAGGTAGTTTGAGGAACGGGGATCGACAAAAAGTCTAATCCCTTTGCTCCGTCAATCGAGGAATGAAGTAAAATTCCACCTAAATAAGCACCTAGCATCGGTTCAATCCCAATTTTTTTGGCGGCGCTAAAGCCTAAATAAATCGGTAAAAAATAGAAACCGGCATTATTTACTGCAGTTAAAATCGTGTAAGTTCCACCTTCAGCGGGTAGGCCAAAGAAGGTGACCGCGATATTCAAAACAGCGGATACCAAACCAGCTGCAACCAAAATCGGCAAAACCGGTACAAAAGTTCCACTGATAAAATCAACAATTTTAAGTAAGTTTTTTTTAAGGGAGTGTTGCGTATTTAATTGTTGTGGGTCTTCCGTAAGTCCTTTGTCTAAATTTTCGTTAATTTTTCCGGTTGACTGAAAGGAACCAAGAGATTGAAAAGCGTTATAAACATTCCCAACATCAGTTCCAATAATGATTTGCAGCTCATTTCCTCGGAAGACAGTTCCCAGTACGCCTTCAATCATTTTTAATTGACTTTCAGATACGTTATTTTTATTTGTAATGGTTAAGCGCAGCCGAGTCGCACAATGATTTACAACCGTAACATTTTCTTCATTTCCGACGGCACTTAAAATTTGTTTTGCGATTTCTTGATAATTACTCATAGCGAGCGCCCCCAATTTTGACCATTTGATTGGATGAGATTTGCGTACCAGTAAAAGGAATCTTTCGGAATTCGTTTTAAATCAAGTAATGCTTCATCGGTTGTGTTAATATAAACCAAGCCATAGCGTTTTGACATGCCATTTCCTGTACTTAATAGATCGGTAAACGACCATGGATTGTAGGCAATAACCTCACAGCCGTCTTGAATAGCTAAGCCGACTTGGTAGATTTGGTCACGTAAAAAAGCAATGCGTTCTGGATCGTGGACTTTGCCATCGGAGCTCACTGAGTCATGTCCACCGAACCCATTTTCCGTAATCATCATTGGCAATTGATAATGATCCCAGACATAACGAAGCATATAACGTAAGGCAACTGGATCAATTTCCCAATCCCAATCATTTGTTTCTACAAACGGATTGTTTGTTAATTGATAAAGGCCCGGAAATTTTGGATAAATAAAGTTCCCTTTGACGCCGCTTTTATTTAATTCTTGTTCACGTTCCGTATCGGTAATTTTGCATGCCATGGCAACATTCGAACGATAGCAATTTAAGCCAAAGAAATCAATTTTTGCTTTACGAATTAATTCCATATCGCCCGGCCGGATATCGGGATCAATTTTATTTTCACGCCAGTAGCTTTTAATGAAGCCATTGTATTTACGATGTGCGTAGAAATCGTTCCAGACTTTTTCAGTCAGCTCTTCTGCATTCATCGCGGCAATTTGATCTTCCGGGTTTGCAGATGCCGGATAAATTGGCACGTAGCCAGGGACAGGACCGATTTTGCCATTTTCAACCAGTTCGTGACATGCAATTACGGCTTTTGCATTACAAAGATTAAGAATATGATTGACCTTCCATTTGTCTTCAAACCATGTTTCTTTATTTTTGGAAACGCCAAGCCAGTCACCATAACAAATTTGCATATTTTGTTCATTAATTGACAGCCAATATTTTACTCGATTACCAAATTCCTGAAAGCAAGTCCGGACATAACGGTCGAATTCAGCAATAATCCCCCGTCCATACCAGCCATTGAATTTTTCGTCAATCCATACAGGCATGTCATAATGGTACAATGTGACAATGGGTTCAATCCCGTTTTTAACAAGTTCATCAATTAGGTCGTTATAGAATTTCAAACCTAATTCATTGGGAACGCCAGAATCATCAGGAAAGATTCGCGGCCATGATAATGAAAAGCGATACGAAGTAAAACCACATTCGGCCATTAACGCAACATCTTCTTTAAAATGATGATAATGATCAGCGGCAATCGAATTATCGGTATAAGGTTGCTTTTTTTTACTATTTAAGTCAATAATGGCGGTAGTTCTGCCATCCTCGTTGACTGCCCCTTCTACTTGCCATGCGGCGCTTGATGCACCCCACATAAATCGAGCTGGGAATAAAGGATCATGTTTGTATTGCATGCTAATTGCCTCCACTATTAAAAGTAACGCGCATATTCACTATAGATAATATCCAGTACGTAGTTAACACCAAAAGTTGAGTAAATTTTTCCAGCGTTTGGCGCTTTTTCTTGTGCGCACAGATGGTATATTTTATCGTACCACGTATTAAAAATAGGATCTCTATTGATGGTAATGAGTGTTTTAAACGCGTCCAAATTTTCGATTAGATGATGAGACGCATAGGCAAAAGTTCCAGTCGTAGAAATTGTAATGATCGAATCTTCTTTCGTCATTTTTTTCAAAAGCTCATTGTTTGAGTAAAGTTCAGAAACGAGAAAAATCACTTTGTTTTGCAAAATCATTGCTTGCTGGAAATCACGCGCAATTCCTGCTGAAGTACCGGATGTAATAATAATGGTATTCCGACTGTCGTGAATTCTTTTGGCAATATGATAAACTTCACGTGTATTCATCCGCGTGTCTAATTCTTTGATCATTTCATTAATCGAACGAGTCAGTTCTTCACGATAATTTGGCGTAGCGTTACTTGCGGAATACTGATCTTTGCCATCATCATACGTGAGAAATTGATGCTTTAAATCAAGAAAATTTTCATACCCAAGAGCAATGCAAAAGCGCCGAACACTCGCGCGAGCAACAAAGCAATCTGTTGCAACATCATAAATATTTAAGCTGGCCAGCTCATTATAATGCTTGAGAAAATAGAGTGCTAAGGTGAAATTTGTGTCTTCACTATTGTTCTCATTGATAATCGAACATAAATTATAAAGCAAACTTATTCGGTTGGCTTTCATGAAAAAAACTCCTTATGAAAACGTACTCATCATCTACCTTTATTTTAACGAGTAAGAAGTAGAGATGGGGTGCAAATTTTGTTCCCTAATTAGAAATCGAGGATGTATCACCTAAAAAATGCGGAAGAATAAGATAAATAAAAGAGGATCAGTTAGCGAACTAGAAGTGTCGCGGCTAGTTGATTTAAGTAAATCATACACAAAAAAATGCAAGGAGTCGACTGATATCATTGCCCGTTTGGTGAGAATTAATTTGTGGGAGAATTCTATTTTTTAAAAAATGTTTAAAAGCTGCAAACTAGCTGAAAGTGAGGATTCAACTGAAACGTCACTCATGCTAACTATTGAATTATTGACGCGTTGCAAGGTATAATAGTCGAAAAGGAGCATACGCTCATTTGAAGGATGCTAACAGTGAGAAGCGGAGCCCAAAAAATAAGGAGAAATTATGGAAACAAAACTTAGTTTGAAACCATTAGAATACAAGGACTTGGCATTTATTCATGCCGTTAACAATAATTATTCGATTATGTCGTATTGGTTTGAAGAGCCCTATGAATCGTTTGCTGAATTAGAAAGTCTATACACGAAGCACATTCATGATAATACGGAGCGACGTTTTATTATTATGAGTGAAGAACAACATGTAGGCTTAATCGAATTAGTTGAACTGGACTATATTCATCGCAAAGGGGAATTGCAAATTATTATTTCGCCTAACTATCAGGGAAAGGGCTATTCGAAACAAGCCATTTTTAAAGCACTTCAATATGCTTTTCAAATTCTGAATTTGCATAAAGTTTACTTGATTGTTAGCAATTACAATGAAAAGGCGCTGCATATTTATGAAAAAATGGGTTTTGTACGAGAAGGAGTCTTACGAGAAGAGTTTTATGTGAACGGCTCTTATCAAGACGCAACCCGAATGAGTATTTTTAAACGAGAATTTCAGGAAAAATCGGTTAAATAAGTCGAGCTGTTTGTCGAAATTTATTAGAAAAAGACAAAAATAGAGTGCATGGAAGCATGCACTCTATTTTTGTGTGAATTAGTCATCAATTAAGGTTTTTTGATGCCATTTTTCACCCTTGAAACGCAATCTAAAGACAAGTCCGCGAACCCCCCATTCAAACATCATGGCCAACCAAACGCCAACGACACCCATATGGAAGACAATGCCTAATAAGTAGCCAAGCAGTACCCGAAGTAGCCACATTGAAATCATCGATGTAATAGATGTAAATTTCGCATCTCCCGCTGCTCGTAAAGCCGAAGGAACCATGAAGCTAGCTGGCCAAAAGAGAATCCGCGCAACCGAAACGTAAACTAATAATTTGAAAATATCTGGAACAATAGTAGCCGGCGTATTAAACACTTGAATAATGAATGGATAGGCTGGGATCAAAATGGCAGCGACAATCACCGTCGAAGCAGATGCGAGCCATAAAAGAGAGCGGACAAATTTTCGGGCATCGGCAATATTTTTACGCCCCACACATTGTCCAACGATGGTGACTAGCGCAATACTCATCGCGCTTGGTAAAATTTCCAGCAGAGCAGTTAAGGAGTTGGCAATTGCATTCGTTGTTAAAGCATACGTTCCCAAGCTAACAATGAAAATTTGCGTTAAAATTTTGCCACCATTGAAAAACATTTGCTCTGCTGCGAAGGGAATACCCACTAAACTAATTTTTTTAATCATAAAAAAATCAAACGAGTAAAGGCTTTTTAAACGGAAATGCAACGAAAAATTTTGCTTGACGAGATACCATAATGAGCAAATTGCGGCAAAATAACGTGCAATGTTTAATGAAATAACCATACCAAGTACACCAAAATGAAAGCCTTGGATAAAAACAAAGTTTAAAAGGACATAGGTTAAATTCATAACTAATGAAAGAAATAAAGTCGATTTGGTTTCACCGACACCCCGTAATGCCCCACAGGCTGCTTCTACGATTCCAATTGCAGGGTAACTAAGGAGACAACCAATTAGATAAATACGTGCATTGGCCATCACCGCTTTTTCTGCTCCTCCAAAGAGAAGCGTCAAGACTTGATTATGAAAAATAATTAAAATAATAGCAATTCCTAAAGACATACATAATACGGCAGAAATCGTTCCAGCGGCGGAGCGACTTACCATTTTCTCATTACGGCTACCATAGTATTGTGCGACGGCGACGGTACCACCAGTTGCAACAGCAATGAAAATGTTTAGCAGAAAAATATTGAGTGATTCTACCATATTTACTGCACTGATTGCTGCGACTCCAGACGAACTAATCATAGCGGTATTAATCAATGCTAAGCCGACGACAAAAGCTTGATCGACGCCAATCGGAAGAAGGAGTTGAAAGACTTCTTGGTAAGAAATAGAGGTACCGGAAAAATGCTTTTTCAAGAAAGCGTAATAGGCGCGTCGAAAACGTGGGAACATAAAATGTCCTTCCTCTCCAAAATGCTTGAATTTAAAGGTGTATAATATTTTCAATTATAGGCTTCATGAAAAAAAACGTCAATTCATTAAGAAAAACTTTATGATAATTTCATAAGAAGAGAAAAATAAAAAAATGACACCTAGACCGGTTTTTTTAAATTTGTCTGAGTGTAACTTTATTTGTTTGTGTGGTTTTCGGTTCTACGAGTAATTTTGTCGCGACTCTCCACAAAATTTTGATAAAAGAGTCAAAAGTGACAAGCAAAAAACAAGCGTCATTATGGGTAACAATAATTTGTTCCGATGCAAGTTATCAAAAATAGTTCGCGTTCTGCCACGCGTTACAACCGGTTTACAAGTATAACATAATAAAAATTTGTTAAATTTAAAATGAGCAGTAAAGAAACACCGCATAAAAGATGTATTCTCATTTTTTTAATGGTAAAATGAGTTCATTAAATCGTCAAACTATCTTAATTTTTTTTTAACAAAAATGTGGTATTCTATTTAAAAATGAGGGGTGAAAAAATGTTCTATTATGGGATAGACCCAACGTATATTTTAGTGATTGTCGGCTTTCTACTCTCCATGCTTGCTTCTTCTTACGTCAATCGAACATACGCAAAATATGACAAAGTTCAAAATAAAAAAAACTATACTGGTTCACAGGTCGCAGCTTTTATCTTAAAAGAAGCGGATATTCACGATGTTGGGATTCAACAAATTTCGGGAAATTTATCAGATAATTATAATGCGCAATCAAAGGTACTCAGTTTATCAGAAACAGTCGGACCATCGACTTCTGTTGCTGCCGTTGGCGTTGCCGCACATGAATGTGGCCATGCTGTTCAGGATAAAGTGGGATATGTTCCATTGAAACTGCGCGCTGGTTTAGTACCAATCGTGAATTTTGGTGCACCTGCCTCTTATGTGCTCATCTTTATTGGCGTTCTTTTGGGTCAAAATCAATTTTTGATTAATGTGGGAATTCTTTGCTTTACGTTGGTTTTGCTTTTTCAGCTCGTGACCTTACCTGTTGAATTTAATGCTTCAAGAAGGGCCTTAACAATCATTCAAGAAGGAAATCTTTTAGACGAGGAAGAAATGCAGATGGCGCGCAAAGTTTTGATTGCTGCTGCTTTGACATATGTAGCTTCTGCGACTGCAACATTTCTACAATTATTACGACTATTTTTACTATTTGGTAATAATAATCGGCGAGACTAATTAGGCAAAGTACTCAGCGTGAGAGGCTCTTTGTTTCTTTGCCTTTTCGGAATGTGATATGATAGAGAGAGAAAACTGAGGGAGATGGTAAGAATATGAAAACATCTACTAAACTGTGGCTTGGTGTCGGTGTCTTTACTGTAGTTGGAATTGCGACGACTGCAGTCATTTCAGACAAAGTAATCGAAAACATCAAAACCATCAAAACGCGTCATAAAATTAAACAATTTGTTGCGGATAAATTTGACGGAAATGAACAGCTGCTCGATATCATTGAGAACCTTTCTGTGAATGAAGTGTTATCAATTGGTAGCGTGCTTGCAAAGGTCCAGGCACAAGGGAAAAAAATTTCAGTTTCTGGAAAATCGTTTAAAGAAGCTTCGGAAGATATCAAAAATTTGTTAAATAGTTTCGTGAAAGAACACTTGTAGAGTAAAAAAAGGATCAGCAAGAACGAATTCTTGAGCTGATCTTTTTTGATTCTATTCGCCATTAATCAGTAAGTAACACCAAATCAAATCATCCATTTTTTTTAAGGAAAGTCCTGTCTGATCGTAGAATTTTTCCAAGCGATACTGTAAAGTGTTACGGTGCAAAAAGAGCGACTTCGCGGTGGAACTAATATTTCCTTGGTTTTCCCAAAGTGCAAGAATGATTTTTTTTAATTCAGCATCAAGTTGTAATGTCTCTTTAAATGTAGTAACAATGATACTTTGAGAAAGTTTTTTTTTGGTAAAATAATGGAGCGCAACGTCAGATAGAGACAATACAGACTTGCCTTTGAGCGTGGTTTGTTCTTCTTTGAAAATACTTGTTTCTTCTTGATAGAGTGCTGGAATCGCGGCGGAATCGGCATAAAAATTACCAATAAATAATTTTGTTTTGCTGAAAAAATCGCTATCAAGTGTTTGAATCATGCCCGCAATCTCTTCTTGAGAATAAGTTGTCGGCCCTTGCGCTTCGATTAAAATACCTTCTGTATCAGTGAGAAAAAAGCAATCAACGACTTGATAAAAAATTGTTGCAAAAGCATCAAGCCATTCTTTGGCCGTGAAAGCTACTTCTTTTGATTGCCACTGAAATTGAATAATACGGTAATTTGTTTGTTTGAGGTCCAATTTTTTTTGATTGAACAGATAAGGATACCAAGGGTGCTGGTTTAACTGTTCTCGTTCTTTTTCTTCCACAAATAAAGTAGTTAGCAAGCAAATCTCTGTGGGGCTTAAGAAATCTTTGGAGATAGTAAACCACTGTTCTTGGTTAAGGGGAATATTTAGAACATTGGCTGTTTGATCGGGTTGAGCTGTTTGTTTTCCCATGGGATAGATCGTGAGTAAATCTTTTGCATGCACCTTGCGTCACTCCTAAGCAGTCCGTTTCTTTCTATTTTAACATATTCTGTTTTATGATATAATTCTTTTCGTATTTTTCGCACAGTATAAGAAGCGAGTAGACCGAGAAAAGGAGTCAAAGATGGAGCAATTAAGTGAAGAGCAAAAAAATAAATATATGGGCGAAGCCATTAAGGAAGCAAAAGAAGCTTTGGCAAAAGCTGAAGTTCCGATTGGTGCAATTGTTGTTTTGGATGGCGTGATTATTGGGCGTGGCCATAATTTACGCGAAACAACACACGATGCGACGACACACGCTGAAATGATAGCTATCCGTCAAGCGTGTGAGACGATTAGCAATTGGCGATTGGAGCGCGCACAATTATTTGTGACGCTTGAGCCTTGTCCGATGTGTAGTGGCGCAATGCTGCTTTCACGGGTCGCAGAAGTCTATTATGGTGCTGCGGATCCGAAAGGTGGAACTGCTGGAACCCTAATGAATTTGCTTGAAGATCAACGCTTTAATCATTGTGCAACTGTTGAAAAAGGAATTCGCGAAAAAGAATGTGGCGCGTTACTAACACAATTTTTTAAAGCGCTACGGGCTAAAAGAAAAAAGGAACAAAAAAAAGACTAGCTATCACAGAAAAAATAAGGTACAATAGGAAATGCCGAAAGGCGGGCAATGGTGAACTTATGAAGCGTGTCAGATCTGGAAGGAAGCAGCACTAAGTAGGTTTCGCCATGTGCTTTAATATATACGACAATCAAGCGCATGAGGCGCTTTTTATTTTGCATAAAAATGGAAAAGGGGCAAAATATCTATAAACCGATATTCGTTAATTTACAACCGTGTCGCTTTGTTGTTATTTCAAGTCAAATGATCACAGAAAAATGAGCACCATTCGTGCGTTTTACTCAATTACAAAATGACACTTCGGCCACAATGATTTTGGTATTGGTAGATACACCAAGTGAAGCCTATCTCGAAGACACCGATCAATTAGCGGTGAATAAGGTCGAATGCCACTTGAAAAGATTACAGAATGAAAATAGAAAAAGCATACGAAGATTTTCGCATGCTTTTTTATTCGCAACAATCACGTGATTTTCTTTTTCAATATCCGACTAAAACGAGAGACAAGAGTGTTACCCGTGTTTTGGATCGAATAGGATTCTAATAAATTGACTTTTCTACGTAATTCATTTGCTTTTTCAGAATCAATTGTTTCGGCTATTTCATATTCATCAATTTTCCGACGTTCTTCATGAAAACCACTTAGTAATTCTGAATTGTAGGTGGCTTTTGTTTTGATAACTAAGGATTCAATCATGGTGCCTTCTTCCATTTTCTGTGCAATATCAAGACGTTCGTCAATAAAAAATTGGACGAGATCCTCGTCATAGGCAGTTCGTAAATTATCTAAACTTTTGAGGATAATCTCCGTGTTACGAAAAAAAACATTTTTTATTTGTTCCATATTGTCTTTTGAAAATCCTTGATTATCCGTACTTTTCATACGCTCTACAAATAATTTGGGATGCGTGATCATAACGAATAGGTGGCGCACGATCATCAACCAGAACACAAAGAACGAACGAAGCTGGCGACTAATAGAATCTCGCATTTGATTAACAAAACGTTTATAAATTCGATAACTTTGTGAGGAAACTTCGTCTTTTTTGAAGCTATCATCTAAGCCATCTCGATCGATGGAATAGATGAGTGTCTGCAATTCTTGGACATCTTTTTTCCCATCAGTGGTCAATTGATCAATATATAGCTCACGGATTCGATCGCGATAGGTTTCGATCACCACATTGATTTTCACTTTTTGCGTTTCATTATCTGAATTCTGTAAGGTTACAATCACTTGATTAAGAAGTGTGATTTCCAAACTGTTGTCTTTTGTTTCAGGCTCTTCATCAGTAAGTAAAGGAAGGACGAGTATTCCAATGAGCAAGGAAAGTAAAATGACACTTGCCGTAATAAACAGTAAGAGTGGACGCGCGACAAAGTCTTGGCCATTGATTGTAAACGGGAGCACGAGAATGGTTGCTAAACTAACCGTTCCTTTGACACCGCCAAAGGTCATAATCAAGATTTCGTTGAATTTTTGTTTTACACCCGCTATTTTCCCTTTAATCAAATAGAACGAGATAATCGAAACAAGGCGAATTAAAAATATTGCAAATGTCACGAACAAAACTACGAAAAGTAAGAAATAATTTGAATAATTGGCATCATTCCATATTTCTGGTAGAACCTGAACAAGCTCTAATCCTAAAAATAAAAAAACTAATGCATTTAAAATAAAGGTAATCGTACTCCAGATTGCCTCTGAGACATTCGCGAGCTCTGCATCAAAAACAGACATTTTTTTCAACCCATTTGCTTGTAAAATACCTGTAACAACAGCTGCAATAATTCCGGAAGCGCCAACTAATTCAGCTAAAATATAAGCTAAAAACGGCAATAATAGTTCAATCAGTAGATAACCAGAAACATCTCGAGCAGAAGCACGTTCAATCAGCAATAACAGCTGATTTTTACACCAGACGATCGCCCAGCCAAGCAATACGCCCGCAATACTTGCAAAAAGTAGACTTCTTGCGGCGTGCCCAAAAGAAAAAAGATTGGTAAGGAGCATTCCTACGGCAAATTGAAAAGCCGTTACACCAGATGCATCGTTTAACATCCCTTCTCCTTCTAAAATATGAACAACTTTTTTTGGTAGTGAAATTCGATCAGAAAGTGAACTGACTGCGACCACGTCCGTAGGTCCTAACGCCGCGCCTAATGCAAAACAGGCTGCTAAAGGAATTGTCGGCATGATGCTATGAACAGAGAGCCCAACACCTAATAAGGTTAAGAGGACAACTCCAAAAGAAAGAAATAGAATAATATCAAAATTCTTTACAATAGAAGCAATATCGGCTTTTACACCTTCTCTAAACAGTAGGGGAACAATGATCATGACTAAAAAAATTTCAGGTTCAAAAATAATTGTTTTTCCTAATTCTGTCATCCCGATAGCGACACCTAAAATAATTTGAATGACGGGGAGGGGAATAATTGGTAGAATTCGATTAACAATATTTGAAAACATAATCGCAAAAGCAAAAATAATCACAGTGTAGATTAATTCCATAGAATAATTCTCCTTATTTTATTTACAATTTTCGGAAAATATTTCATACATTTTTTCTTTAAGTTCAAACATTTTTTTCTCAATCCGTCGTAATTCTTTTTCATCGTTTTCTAATTCTAATTGAGCGCGACGACACTCCAAGCGTAGAAAAGAATGTTTTAAACGTGCAAGTTTACGAAAAGAATGCAATTTTTTTCTGGCTAGGTTTCGTTCAATATGTTGTTGTTTATCTGGAGGAAAAGATTTATATTGACTGCGTAGCTCTTGCATTTTTTTCATGTAATCTTCTTCAGACACGAGAGATTCCTTCTTTCTTTTATATGCTTTTATTATACCATAATTGGGTAATATATTCGATTAAATCAGATACGTCAAACTTCTCATTTAAGAAAGGATAAATGCGATACAGCAAGGAAGCATGTTTCTTTTTTCCTGACATAAATAAAAAATTTGTAGTGCAATGAACACAACGAATAACATACAACATCTTGCCGAATATAACTACCTATTTTTTAAAATAAAGATAGGCACAAGAATTTATTCGCAAAGGCGGATTCTGAATCAATAAATTGAAGCGATTTAGCGAGAAAGTATCAGCATTATTCTTGCTGCTTTTAAAAATTAACCAGTGCTAATCCGCAATATTTAGAGAGAAGAAAACCCCCTTTTTCAATTTTTTGTGGTATTATTATTATATCTTATTTATTGGGAGTGTTTAGCTAAATGGATCTAAATTTGCAGAAAGTACATGGGTCTGAGAACGATTTTTTTATTCTAGACGAAACAGAACTTGAACGAAAACTAACCGCTGCGGAAATCCAACGACTAAGCGAAACCTTGTGTGATCGCGTCACGGGAATCTTAAATGGTGCTGACGGGATCCTCTTGGTTCAACAGGCAGCGAGCTTAGAAGCGCTAAACAAAATGCGAGTCATTAATAGTGACGGTAGCGAAGCAAGCATGTGTGGAAACGGACTGCGCACGGTAGCAAGATATCTAGCTGAAAAAGAACAGAAAGATAATTTTCTTGTGGAAACGATGCATGCAGATTTAAAGGTCAGGAAAGCCCCTGATTTAGCAAAGGGAGTTCAGTCCTTCCAAGTCGAAATTTCGCCAGTTAGCTTTCAGGCTGAAACGATTCCAATGAAGCTTGGGAACCGTGTGACGATTATTAATTCATTGATCCCAGAACTCTCTGACAGCATTCGGTTTTCGGTTGTGGCGGTCCCTAATCCACATTTAGTTGCGTTTGTAGATCATGAGACATTGATGGGAACAGAACAAGAACGCATTGCGAAGCTTGTAAATACCGAAAATCCTTGGTTCCCAGACGGGATTAATGTCAGCTTTGTCGAAGTTCTGGATAAAGATGAATTATTTGTCCGGACATATGAAAGAGGCGTGGGCTTTACCAATGCCTGTGGAACGGCTATGTGTGCGAGTAGCTTACTTCATGTTTTAATCAATGACGGCAATTTTTTTGAAGCGATCCGTGTTAAAAATCCTGGTGGAATGGTAAAAGTGGTGGTTCATCAAGATCCAGATGGAAATTATTGGATGGAACTAATTGGCAATGCGACGGTAACACATCACATTCAAACGACAGTGGAAGAAGCCTTAGCAGGTAACTTTTTGAAAAGTACAATCCGCGAGACCGATGAGCAACAAGATTACCTACATTTTCTCGAAAAAATCGGTGTTGCCGGTCATAAATAAAGTGGTTGAAAGGTTGGAATGAATTCAGTGTTAAAAAGGCTGAATTTGTTCCAGTTTTTTATGCAACGAAAGTCTATGATTTTCTTAAAATTTTAGAAATTTTACTTTTATTTATGATATAATGTTTAAATTAGGACAGGGGGCGTAAATATGACAAGTCAAATTTCTGCTGAATTTGCAATCGAAGTATTAAATGAAGATGCAAAAAAAATAAAACAACTGATTAGTAATCAAAAAAATTACTTATGTATTGCGCAATGCAAAGCTTTTGAAGAAGTTGTCGATACTCAAATGTATGGTTTTTCGAGACAAGTGTCCTATGCGATAAAAATCGGAATTATTACAAATCACGAAGGACAAAAAATGCTTAGTGAACTAGAAAAAGAATTGAACGAAATGTATACAGGCGTATACGATGAGCAAAAAGAAAAATAAGATGGCAATGAGGAGTGAATACTTTGCCAAAAAAAGTTAAAAAAAGTTTTTATTTAGATTATAGTATTTTGATTCCCTATTTGGTTTTATGTGGTATCGGGTTGATTATGATTTACAGTGCGAGCTCGTATAAATTGTTAGTCAATCATTTGGATCCAGCTAGTCTTGCAATCAATCAAGCGATCTATTTTGTCTTAAGTTTATTATTGATCACCTTCATTTATAAAATGAAAATGAAAATATTTGAGCATCGAAACGTAATAACCTTTTCTACTTTTGTGATTGGGGTACTCTTAATTTTAACCAGATTTACTTCATTAGGTGTGGTGGTGAATGGAGCTCAAGGATGGCTGAAAATTCCTGGCTTAGGTCAATTGCAACCAGCTGAATTTTTGAAAATTATGATTATTTGGTACTTATCTTATATTATTTCAAAACGGCAAGGTGAAATTATTACAAATTTTAAAGATGCAACGCTAAGACCCCTGTTGGTCGTTCTTGGGCTTATTTTTTTAGTCGCGATTCAACCAGATAACGGGGGCGCAGCTATTTTATTTCTGATTGCAGTTTTGATGTTGCTTGCAAGTGGTGTGAACTACCTTTACAGCCTGATATTTGGCGGAAGTATCGCGATCGGCAGCTTGTTAGGAATTAAATTGATTGTTTGGTCGGGCGGTAAAATTTTCCCGAAAAATCTGAAGTATGTCTATGATCGGTTTGCAGTTTTTGCCAATCCGTTTCTTGATGCACAGGGAGATGGACATCAAATTGTTAATTCTTACTATGCGATTTATAATGGTGGATTATTCGGTGTTGGTCTGGGGAATAGCACGCAAAAAAAAGGGTTTTTACCGGAAGCTCAGACTGATTTTATGTTTTCAATTGTATTAGAAGAGCTATGTTTAATTATAGCTGTTTTAATTTTATGCCTGCTTTTATTTTTAGTTTTACGAATTATCTTAGTTGGAATTAGAGCAAAAAATCCTTTTAATTCACTGATGTGTATTGGTGTGGGCGGGATGATTTTAATTCAAACATTTATTAATATTGGGGGAATAAGTGGATTGATTCCACTAACGGGAGTCACCTTTCCTTTTATAAGTCAGGGCGGTTCCAGCTTACTCATGCTGTCCATTTCAATCGGGCTCGTATTAAATATTAGTGCAGATGAGAAGAAGAATAAACACAATGAAATGGTTGTAAATATGCAAGAAATAACAGAAGGATAAGGTAGGGGGATCTCGTATGAAAAAAGTATTGGTTGCCAATCGGGGAGAAATTGCGATTCGCGTTTTTCGCGCTTGTACAGAATTAGCGATTAAAACAGTGGCTATTTATGCTGCAGAAGATGAAAATTCGGTCCATCGTTTTAAAGCAGATGAAGCGTATCTTGTCGGAAAAGGCAAGAAACCGATTGAAGCCTATCTTGATATTGAAGATATCCTTCGCATTGCGAAGGATTCCGGTGCTGATGCGATTCATCCCGGATATGGTTTCCTTTCAGAAAATCTAGAATTTGCGACAAGATGTCAAGAAGAAGGCCTGATTTTTATCGGGCCAACGTTACATCATTTAGATATTTTTGGTGACAAAATCAAAGCCAAAGAAGCGGCATTAGCTGCGGGAATCTCTTCGATACCTGGTTCAGATGGACCCGTTCATTCTGTCGAAGAAGTGCTTGCGTTTGGTCAAAAACATAGCTATCCCATCATGATTAAAGCGGCACTTGGTGGTGGTGGTCGTGGGATGCGAGTTGTTCATGATGAATCAGAAGTCAAAGATGGCTATGATCGGGCAAAAAGTGAAGCAAAAGCGGCATTTGGGAACGATGAAGTCTATGTTGAAAAATACATTTCCAATCCAAAACATATTGAAGTCCAAATTTTAGGGGATACTCATGGGAATATTGTTCATTTATATGAACGAGATTGTTCTGTGCAACGACGTCATCAAAAAGTGGTCGAAGTCGCACCGTGTATTTCCATGTCAGTTGATTTTCGCCAAAAAATCTGTGAAGCAGCTGTTCAGTTAATGAAGCACGTCGGGTACGTGAATGCGGGCACTGTTGAATTCTTGGTGGAGAATAATCATTTTTATTTCATCGAAGTGAACCCACGTGTGCAAGTCGAACATACAATCACGGAATTAATTACCGATATTGATATTGTGGTTTGTCAGCTACAGATTGCGGCTGGTAAAGATTTACATGCGGACATGGATGTTCCTCATCAAAACGAGATTAAGCTAAATGGTTCCGCGATTCAATGCCGAATTACGACAGAGGATCCGTTGAATAATTTTATGCCGGATAGTGGGAAAATTGATACCTATCGTTCTACAGGCGGCTTTGGGATTCGTCTAGATATTGGAAATGCATACTCGGGAGCAGTCGTGACGCCTTATTTTGATTCTCTTTTAGTAAAAGTTTGTACCCATGGGCATGATTTTCAAAAAGCAATTCAAAAAATGGAACGTGCGCTAAAAGAATTTCGAATTCGTGGCGTTAAAACGAATATTCCATTTTTATATAATGTTGTCTCTCACCCGATTTTCCGTTCTGGAGAGGCCAAAACGACCTTTATTGATAATACACCTGAACTCTTTACTTTTCCTCGTTTAAGAGACCGTGGCAATAAAACAATGAAGTATATTGGAGAAGTCACGATCAATGGTTTCCCGGGAATTGAAAGCGAAAGTAAAAAATATTATCAAGAGCCAAGAATGCCACAAGAGTTAATTAAAATGAAGAATTTTGTCACAGCAAAAGATGTCTTTGATACAGAAGGAGTCGATGCGGTGATTTCTTGGATCAAAGCGCAAGAAAATGTCTTATTGACAGACACCACTTTTCGAGATGCTCACCAAAGTTTATTAGCGACACGCGTGCGGACACAAGATTTGAAAAAAATCGCAAAGTTAACGGGCGAAGCAGTACCACAACTATTTTCCAGTGAAATGTGGGGCGGGGCGACCTTTGATGTAGCCTATCGTTTTTTAAATGAAGATCCATGGCAACGGTTAAGAAAATTACGTCGGTTGATGCCGCATACACTATTCCAAATGCTTTTTCGCGGTTCAAACGCAGTCGGGTACCAAAATTATCCGGATAATGTGATTGAAGAGTTTATAAAGGAATCTGCGCTTCAAGGAATTGATGTTTTCCGTATTTTTGATTCACTAAACTGGATACCTCAAATGGAAAAAAGTATCCAAATTGTCCGAGATACAGGAAAAATTGCTGAAGCTGCAATTTGCTATACAGGCGATATTAATGATCCTGCTAGAGCAAAATATAATGTTCGCTATTACAAAGAAATGGCCAAAGAATTAGAAAATTTGGGTGCACACATTATTGCGATTAAAGACATGGCCGGTTTGTTGAAGCCTCAAGCTGCGTATCGTTTAATCAGTGAGCTGAAGGATAGTGTTTCGGTACCGATTCATTTGCATACACATGATACCAGTGGAAATGGAATTATTACGTATTCTGCTGCAACCAAAGCAGGCGTTGA
>JAATGB010000025.1 GCA_015654945.1 Lactobacillales bacterium
CAAACAATTATTGACCTTTTGAACAATCAATGTACCTTCGAAACTGGGGCTACTCAATATCATGAAGAACCGCTAAAAAGCGCCCGTGAATAGCCTAATAGCGTTATTTTTCTAAATAAAATTCAAATCTGCTACCGACGTATTGTGTGCGCACGTACTCAAAAGGCTTACCATTTAATAAATATGAAACTTGTCGCAACCGTAAGATCGCTTCGCCTCTTTTTATAGCCAAGTATTCTGAAATTTGTTCCGAAGCTAGCATAGCGGATATCGTTTGGTTGGCTTTTCCTAAAACATGACCACCTTTTTCTTCCAACACTTGGTACAAAGACTGCGAAATTTCGGCTTTACTAAAATCCGTAACCAAATAATACGGAATACTGGCGACTTCAAAACAAATTGGTACATCATCTGCATAACGAATTCTTTCCATTCGCAGAATTGTTTCCCCTTCTTTTAGTTGCAATTTTTCGCTTTCGCTTGAACTGGGATTGGCTTCGTAAAAAGAAATCGTTTTACTTGAGGGTTGGCGGTTTTGCGACAGCATAATTGCAGTGAAGCTTGTCGTACCAGACATTTTTTCTTGCACCTTTTTATTTGCCACATATGTACCTGAACCAATTTTACGATCTAAGATTCCCTCATCCGCTAAATTTTGAATGGCTTGACGCAATGTCATCCGACTAACACCGAATAATTGAGCAAGTTCTCGCTCAGAAGGAAGTCGATCCCCTACCTTCCACTTGCCATTTTCGATTTCCTTTTTAATCTTATTATGAATTTGAATATAAACAGGAATATTTTGTGTTGACATCGTTTTTCTCCTTCAAGTTTCCATATATACCAATTATTATAACTGGTATATACCCAAGATACAACTAAAATCCATTCTAGTACTCTGGCATTACCTGTGCTACAATCATTACGAAATAGAAATAAGGGTGAAACAATGAAAACACAACATACAATCAAAGTGGGCAGTACTTTATCATTAAAAATTAAACGCTTAGGGATTAATGGCGAAGGAATTGGTTTTTACAAACGAACAATTATTTTTGTTCCTGGAGCACTTCCGAAAGAAGATGTTCTAGTTAAGGTAACCACTGTTTCTGAGCGCTATGCCGAAGGAAGTCTACAAAAAATCACGAAAAAATCACCAGACCGCGTCCTTCCTCCCTGCCCTGTTTATGAAAAGTGTGGGGGTTGCCAATTGCAGCATTTGGCTTATCCAGCACAATTGAAATTCAAAAATGACATTCTCCGTCAATCTTTTGACAAATATAAGCCAGAGAGCTATCAAAATTATCAAATAAAACCAACGATTGGTATGGAAGAGCCTTGGCATTATCGCAATAAATTACAGTATCAAATCCAGAAAACGTCATCTGGAAAAGTCATTGGCGGGCTTTACGAACCAAACTCTCATCAGCTGGTCTCGATTGAAGATTGCCTCGTACAGCATCCGGAAACCACGAAAGTCGTAAATTTAATGATTCACGCATTAGAAAGCCTTGCGGTTCCCATTTACGATGAAAAGCAAAATAGTGGTATCGTAAAAACAATTATGGTTCGCGTTGGCGTAGCAACAAAGGAATTACAAGTTGTATTTATTACTCAAAGCCAAAAATTACCGCGAAAAAAAGAATTAATCCAACTACTTAATGACCAGTTTCCACAAGTTGTTTCCATTATGCAAAATGTTCAGAATAAAAAAACTTCTGCGATTATGGGCGATGAAACCTTTCATCTTTGGGGCAAAGAAAATATTGAAGAACACTTAAATGACGTTGTCTTCGACCTTTCCGCGCGGGCTTTCTTCCAACTGAATCCAGCTCAAACTAGTATCCTTTATCAGGAAGCAATTAAAGCGATTGACCCCAAAGCAACCGACACGATTATTGATGCATACTGTGGCGTAGGAACCATTGGGTTAAGTATCGCGAAGCAAGTCAAAGAAGTACGTGGAATGGACACGATTCCAGCTGCTATTGCCGATGCACAAAAAAATGCAGAACGCTTAAATTTACACAATACGCATTACGAAGTGGGCGCAGCGGAGGAACTCCTCCCCAAATGGCTAATGAGTGGTATCAAAATAGATGGCTTACTCGTTGATCCACCACGAACGGGACTTGATAAAAAGCTACTTAAAAGCCTGCTTAATTACCCACTAGCTAAAATGGTTTACGTTTCTTGCAATCCTTCGACACTCGCTCGAGATCTGGTTGAATTAAGTCAAAGATATAACGTTGACTACTGCCAATCTGTGGACATGTTTCCACAAACTGCGCGAGCAGAAGTCGTTGTCAAGCTGACTAAAAAGTAAAGTACGCCAGATAAAATTACCTGATAATTAGAAAAAGCTTACCCTCACTTTAAGGGAATGTTTGAGCAGAAAGGATGATTTTTGTGCGGAAAGTAGTTTTTTATGGCGCAATTAGTTTGGATGGGTATTTAGCTGATAAAAATGATGACTTAGCTTGGTTATTTGATACAAATACCAATGATAATAGTACCTATCCAGCGTTTATCAAAGAGGTAGATACATTGGTTATGGGGCGCATAACGTATCAAGAAACTATAAAATTACTTAATGGTGAACCGTTCTACCCAGATAAAGAGGTTTTTGTTTTTACAAGAGATTCACGTAACGATTTCGAAAACATTCATTTCGTAAACGAAAACCCAGCTATCTTTATTAACACACTAAGGAAAAAAGCAGGCAAAATGATCTGGATTGTTGGCGGTGGTAATCTCTTGCAACCACTTTTAGCAGCAAATTTGCTGGATGAATGGTGGATTCAAATTGCACCGGTTTTGCTTGGAAAAGGGAAACGTTTATTCCAAAATGGAAATTACTTTAACCGGTTGGATTTGATAGGGACAACTCATTTTGGCGATTTTATTGAGCTTCACTATAAAAACTAACAGTCATTTGTGACAAATTTTTTTAATTACGCAAAAAGACACCCGCTTTCTAATTAGAAAACAGGTGTCTTTTTCGTAAGTCTATTTATTTTTCAAGTTGTAGAAAGATTTCAACCCTTTGTATTGAGCAACTTCGCCCAATTGGTCTTCAATTCTTAATAGTTGGTTGTATTTAGCAATACGATCTGTACGGCTTAATGAACCCGTCTTGATTTGGCCAGCATTTGTTGCAACAGCAATATCAGAGATTGTTGAATCTTCTGTTTCACCAGAACGGTGAGAAACAACTGCAGTGTAGCCAGCTTCTTTCGCCATTTCAATAGCTTCAAAGGTTTCCGTCAAAGTACCAATTTGGTTAACTTTGATTAGAATTGAATTTGCGATTCCTTTTTCAATACCTTCAGCTAGTTTTTGTGTATTCGTTACGAATAAATCATCCCCAACTAATTGAACTTTATCTCCAAGAAGATCTGTTAATTTTTTGAAGCCATCCCAGTCATTTTCATCTAGGCCATCTTCAATTGAGATGATTGGATATTTCGCACATAGATCTGTATAAAGTTGGATCATTTCTTCTGTTGTTTTTTCGCCTTCGCCAGAATCAGCAAGCACGTAAACACCTTTTTCTTTATCGTAGAATTCAGAAGAAGCAGCATCCATTGCAAGAACAACATCGGTTCCTGGTTTGTAGCCAGCTTTTTCAATTGCTTCGATAATGACTTCGAAGCCTTCTTCGTTTGAACCTAAGTTAGGAGCGAATCCACCTTCATCCCCAACAGAAGTAGCAAGACCCTTTGATTTTAAGATAGCTGCTAAAGCATGGAAGACTTCCGCACCCATCCGTAATGCTTCTTTAAAAGTAGGCGCTCCGACAGGCATGATCATGAATTCTTGGAAATCAATACTGTTATCCGCATGTGAGCCACCATTGATGATGTTCATCATTGGTGTGGGTAATACTTTTGTATTAAATCCACCTAAGTAATGGTACAAAGGAATTTCTAAGAAATCAGCTGCTGCGCGTGCTACGGCAATTGAAACACCAAGAATCGCGTTTGCGCCTAATTTGCCTTTATTAGGAGTTCCATCTAATTCAATCATTGCTTTATCAATTGCTTGTTGTTCTGTTACGTCAAAGCCGATGATCGCTTCTGCAAGAATGTTGTTCACATTGTCAACAGCTTTTGAAACACCTTTTCCACCATAACGAGATTTGTCGCCATCACGTAGTTCAACCGCTTCATATTCACCAGTTGAAGCTCCTGAAGGAACCATTCCACGACCAAAAGCACCGCTTTCTGTGTAAACTTCTACTTCGATTGTTGGGTTCCCGCGTGAGTCAAGGACTTCACGAGCGTAAATATCTGTAATAATTGACATGTTTTTGTCTCTCCTTTGAGTTCTTTTTATTCTAAGGAATAGCTTCCCATAGTTTTATTTTAATGAACTTTTGCTTAATTTGCAATGCATGATGATGCTTTTGTTACAATTTACTAATTAATGTTTGACCTGTCATCTCAACAGGTTGTTTAACACCCAATAAATCTAGCATCGTTGGCGCGATATCTGCCAAACGACCATCGGTTCTTAAGGTTACACCTTTTTTCGTCACAATCACGGGTACCGGTACTGTCGTATGCGCAGTATGCGGATTGCCTTCTGGTGTTGTCATCGTTTCAGAGTTGCCATGATCCGCAAAAATAATGGCATAGCCATCTTTAGCTAAAATCGCATCTACTACGCGTCCTAGGTTCTCATCAACCGCTTCAATCGCTTTAATCGTAGGTTCTAACATGCCTGAGTGGCCAACCATATCAGGATTTGCAAAGTTCAAGATAATTGCATCCTGTTTGTCGGCTTCGATATCCGCAACAAGTGCATCCGTCACTTCATACGCACTCATTTCAGGCTGTAAATCATAGGTTTCAACCTTTGGAGAATTGATTAAGATTCGACTTTCACCAGGAAATTCTTCGTTACGGCCACCATTCATAAAGAATGTTACATGGGGATATTTTTCAGTTTCCGCAATTCTAAGCTGCGCCAAACCTTCATTTGAAAGAACTTCGCCAATGACATTTTTCATTTCAATTGGTGGGAAAGCAACTTCGGCCACAATACTTGGATTGTAAAGTGTCATGGTTACAAATTTAACGTTTTTTGGATGATTTGCTCTTTCAAAATGTTCCCACTCTAAATCGGTAAAGGCATTTGACAATTGGATTGCACGATCAGGTCGGAAATTAAAGAAAATAATCGCATCGTTATCTTTCACCGTTCCAACTGATTGTCCGTCTTTTTCAATGACGGTCGGTACAAAAAATTCATCATTTACCTTGTTTGCATACGAATCTTCAATTGCTTTCACAGGATCAGTTGCGTGATTGCCTTCGCCATCTACTAAGACTTTGTAGGCTTTTTCGACACGTTCCCAACGTTTATCTCGATCCATGGCATAGAAACGACCAGAAACGGATGCTACTTCGCCATAGTTCAATTCAGTCATTTTTGCGACAAGTTCTTTCATGTAGCCAACTGCTGAAGTGGGCGCAACATCACGTCCATCTAAAAAAGCATGAACAAAGGTCTTTTTCACACCTTTTTCTTGTGCAGCCTTTAGCAATGCATATAAATGATTTTGATGACTATGTACGCCACCGTCCGATAATAAACCAAACAGATGCAAAGCTGAATTATTCTTGATTGCATGTTCCATGGCGTGATTCAAAGCCTCATTCGTTTGAAATTCGCCATCCGCAATCGATTTATCGACCCGTGTTAGACTTTGATAAACAATCCGTCCAGCCCCAATATTTGTGTGACCGACTTCTGAATTACCCATTTGTCCCTCTGGAAGCCCGACATCTAAGCCAGAAGCTTTTAACGAACTGGTAGGAAATTCACTCCAATAACGATCAAAATTGGGTTTCTTTGCTTGCGCAACTGCATTTCCGACAGTTTCATTTCTTAAACCAAAACCATCAAGAATGATGATTGCAACTGGAGATTTACTCATATTATTTGACAGCCTCCAATAATGCTAAGAATGAATCGACTTCTAAGCTTGCGCCACCAACTAATGCACCATCGATGTTTTCTTTCGCCATATATTCTTTGATATTTTCAGGTTTTACAGAACCACCGTATTGGATACGAACTTTATCTGCTACCGCTTGTCCAAATTTTTTCGCAACAGTCGCACGCACAACACCACATGTATCATCTGCATCTTGCGCCGTTGATGATTTACCCGTGCCAATTGCCCAAATAGGTTCATATGCAATTACTAAATTTGCAACTTGTTCATTTGTTAAACCATCCAAAGCTGCTTCAATTTGTCCACTTACCCACGAATTTGTTTCACCAGCTTCGCGTTGTTCTAA
>JAATGB010000125.1 GCA_015654945.1 Lactobacillales bacterium
ATAAGATAAAATTTTTTTCTTTCTATATAATAAATGAAAAGATTCGGAAAGTTTTCACTTTTCGAATCTTTTTTTGTTCGAATAACGCGCTACTATCCACTAGTCAAGTAGCCCTAATAGATCAATCTACACGCTTCTTGCTCGTCATTTTTATCAGAAAAGGTGCACATAACGTTGTCAGCAAAGAAACCATAATACAAATAGAATTAAGTTGTGAATCAATCAATTGATAACTCACACCGATTTGAATTAATATCAAGGCCATCTCTCCTCGCGAAACCATTCCTGAACCGATCAAGCGAGATTTGCTGCGGGAAATTTTATTCATGCGCGCGCCTAAATAACCCCCGACAAGCTTCGTTAAAATTGCGCAAAAAGTTAAAAATGCAATTAACCAAAATTGGTCAACAAGCACCGTTAAGCTAACGCTTAGCCCAATAAAAACAAAGAAAACTGGCACAAATAAACCGTAAGCGAGATCCGCTACTTTGGCTTCTATGACCTGCTTAAAATCAGTATTCGCTAAAATCAGGCCGATAAAGAACGCCCCAATCACATGACTCATACCAAAATAATCCGCAACAATTGCTGTTCCAAAACACAATACAAGTGCGAGAATGATTGATAAATTAGGTAAAATAAGCCGCCGACTTATTCGTAAAACTCGTGGTACTATATATTTTCCGAAAAAATAAAGTAGAAAGAAAAAAAGGATCTTTGAGCCAATAATTTCCCATAAAAATGCGCTAATATTAGTACCATCTGCACTCGAAATACGCATAAAACTAGTAAAAATACTTAATAACATGACGACGACAATATCATCAAAAATAGCTGCTCCTAAAATAACTGCCCCTTCTTCTGAATTTAATTTTTTATATTCTCGCAATACTTGAACGGAGATGCTAACAGAAGTTGCACTAAATATTAGCCCTAAAAATAGGCTGGTTTGCAAGGAAAGCTGGAGCCAATTTCCCACAATGAAAAAAACAAGCAACGGACAAGCAATTCCCATCAGTGCAACAGTGAACGCACCTTTGAAATATTTTTTCAACAGCTGTTGATCACTTTCCAATCCCGCAAGAAACAGCAGCAAGATAACCCCAATATCAGAAAAAATAGCCAAAATATCCGTTCCGTGAATCCAACCAAGAATTGCCGGCCCTAACAAAATTCCCACCAGTAGCTCTCCAATTACAGTTGGTATATTTATTTTTGAACACATATAGGCTGCACTTTTAGTTCCAAGTAAAATTAAAACTAGGCTGATTAATAACTTCTCTGTCATACTCTGCTTCCTTTCCACACAAAAAAACGCACACTTCAAAACGCCTTCCCCCCTGAAGGACCTCGCCTTGAAGCATACGCTCAACCGTTTAAACTTATTTGTATTCTTTATTTATTGCTTTTCTTTTTTGATGCTTTTTCACGTTCAGATTTATTTAACATTTTCTTTCGTAAACGAATACTTTCTGGCGTTACTTCACAGTATTCATCGTCGTTCAAGAATTCTAATGATTCTTCAAGTGAAAGAATTTTTGGCTTTTTGATGACACTTGTTTGGTCTTTATTCGCTGAACGAACATTCGTCATTTGTTTTGCTTTGGTAATATTAACCGTCAAATCATTTTCACGACTGTTTTCTCCAACGATCATGCCTTCATAAACTTCAGTTGTTGGTTCAACAAAAACTGTGCCACGTTCTTCAATACTCATAATGCTATAAGTAGTTGCTTTCCCATGATCAATGGAAACCAATGCACCATTTCGACGGCCGCCTACATATCCTTTTACAACTGGCAAATATTGATCAAACGTATGGTTCATAATTCCGTACCCACGTGTTGCGGCCATAAATTCTGTTGTATAACCAATTAAACCACGTGCTGGCGCTAAGAAAGTCAAACGAATTTGACCGTTACCAGTATGGATCATATCTTGCATTTCGCCTTTACGTTGGCTAAGAGATTCGATGACGCCACCCATGTATTCTTCTGGTGTATCAATTTGAACACGTTCAAAGGGTTCACATTTCACGCCATCCACTAGCTTTTCAATTACTTGCGGACGTGAAACTTGTAATTCAAAACCTTCACGACGCATGTTTTCAATCAAAATGGATAAATGCAATTCACCACGACCAGAAACAATCCATGCGTCTGGTGAATCAGTTGGATCCACGCGTAAAGAAACATCCGTTTGCAATTGGGTCATCAAGCGTTCTTCAATTTTACGTGAAGTGACAAATTTCCCTTCTTTTCCGGCAAAAGGTGAATTGTTGACAACGAATGTCATTTGAAGAGTCGGTTCATCAATGTGAAGAATCGGTAACGCATCTTGATGATCAAACGGTGTTACTGTTTCACCAACAAAAATATCTTCCATTCCGGAAACAGCAATTAAATCACCGGCTCTTGCTTCATCAACTTCGACACGTTGTAGGCCAAAGAAACCAAAGATTTTTGTTACTCGAAATTTTTTCGGTGTTCCATCAAGTTTCATCAAGGCTACTTGGTCACCGACTTTAATTTTACCACGGAAAACACGGCCAATACCAATTCGACCAACATAATCACTATAATCTAGTAATGATACTTGGAATTGCAAGGGTTCATCACTATTGTCAATTGGCGCTGGGATATGTTCGACAATGGTGTCAAAAATTGGATTCATCGTTGGTTCTTGGTCTGCTGGATTATCTGATAGACTTGAAGTTCCATTCACTGCCGAAGCATAGATGACTGGGAATTCTAATTGATCTTCATCCGCGCCAAGCTCGATAAACAATTCTAATACTTCGTCTACTACTTCTTGCGGACGAGCAGAAGCTTTATCAATTTTATTTACGACAACAATCGGTGTTAATCGTTGTTCTAAGGCTTTTTTTAAAACAAAACGTGTTTGTGGCATTGTGCCTTCATACGCATCAACAACCAAGACAACTCCATCTACCATTTTCATGATCCGTTCCACTTCACCACCGAAATCCGCATGGCCTGGCGTATCCATGATGTTAATCCGTGTTCCTTTGTATTGAACCGCTGTATTTTTAGCGAGAATGGTAATACCACGCTCTTTTTCTAAATCATTTGAATCCATCGCACGTTCTTGTAATTGTGTATGGCCATCTAATGTATCTGATTGTTTTAGCATTTCATCTACTAGTGTTGTTTTCCCATGATCGACGTGGGCTATAATGGCAACATTGCGAATATCATTTCTTATTTTCAATTTTATTTCTCCTCACTATTTTGTACATCACATTACCTATCTAAATTATCCGACTTTTCATTATAACAAATTTTTCGCTTGAAAAACAGTAAAACATTTTCAGAAAACAAAAAAAAGAACAATTATCCCTGAATTTTTTATTTTTAGGACGTAATTTGTTGAATATTTGCATACGTTGCAGGCGTTGCACAAACAAAAAGCTCTTTTTTTAGTAAACTTAAAGGTGCCCCTGATAGTTGTGAACTAATCAGACCTAGTTCCTGTGCTAAAACGATTCCGGCCGCATAATCCCATGGTGCCAAATAAGAAAGATACGCAACCTGATTGCCACGTAAAAGCTGAATAAACTCAATCCCTGCACACCCAATCATCCTTACGCCTGAGCTAGCATTTGCAATTTCTTGTCCCTTGCACTGATTGGCTCGATACATATAAGCATTCATCCCAACCAAACCATCTGCTAGTGCCACATCCGGAATCGCTGGAAGTTTGCTTGTGCCTTGATAGACACCTAAATCCTTACCGCCCCAATAAAATTCTGAGCGCATCACGTCATAGATAAAGCCTAATTTACCGATGCCTTCTTCAAAAAAAGCTACCATAATACAAAAATTTTCATGCTGCTTAACAAAATTTAACGTACCGTCAATTGGATCGATAATCCATAGGCGCCCAGCGGTGGATGTGACCACGTCTCCCAGACCTTCTTCCCCTAAAATTTGGTCAGTTGGATAGGCTTGCCGAATTTTACTTACAATAAAGGTTTCCGTCTCCTTATCAACATTCGTCACCAAATCCGTTCGACTTGATTTGGTTTCGACAATTAGTGGATTTTGTAAACGTGCTTTGATGACTTCACCGGCTTCAAGGAGCCAGTTCTTCACTTCTTCTGCCATTTGCTTCATTTTTTGGAATCCTCCTGCATTTTGAGTCTACCTTTTTTCAGTATCTTAGCTTGTTGAATCGTCCGATAGAGAGAGTAACCCGACACTTCTTCAAATTCTTTCCCTAATTTCTTCTCTTCACCAATGCTCCGGATAATTTGTTTAAATTGTTTATAATTTTCTAAGCATTCTTCGATTGGAATTCCTTTTTCGTATGCTTTTTCAACTGTTTGCCACATCTTCATCACACAGACAAGCTCGTCATTTGTCCATTCTAAATTTAAAGGATAAGTATAATTCTCGCGCATAGTTTCCACCTTTTTACTTAACGTATTTGTCCCCTTTATTCTAACAAAAAAAAGTGGAAAGAGATAGCGTTCACACATATAAATAAACACGACAATGAATGTTGCTTCATTATCGTGCGTGATCTGCTGTGCTGGCCTTATTTTTTATGAAAGAATGGACAACTTCTTGACTTTCACTTTGATCCAGTAACTGATAAAAATGTGGATTATCCAATAGCTGAACAAGCTGTGACATGGCTTTTAAATGATACTGATTGTCAATCGCCGCTAAAAAAAAGAGATACTTTATGGGAATGTTCTGCTCTTCGCCAAAATAAACAGGTTCTTCGAGAACTGTCAGGCTGATTGCTGGTTCATTTACGCCATCTTCTGGTCGCGCATGTGGCAAGGCAACATAATCTGTAATCACCATATTGGCGTTTTCTTTTTTCATATTTTGAACAATCGTTTCCACATAATTTCGGGTAATTTTTCCGGAGCGGAGAAGTGGCGCTGCTGTAAATCGGATGGCTTCTTCCCAATTTTTTGCTCTATTTTTTAAGGAAATCATTTCGGGTAGTAAAATTTCATGCAATTCTGGTCCTTTTTCTTCTTCTGTTAATTCCTCATGCACAATAAAATAATGATACAGCTCTTTTTCTAATTCTTCTTTATTTTTTATTTTCGCATATTTCTCAACGATTTTTACAATCTGCTGCACACTTGGTAATTTAAATTTATACGTACCTATTTCACCATAAACATCTCGAATGATTCGATATTTTTCCTCGGTATTCATAATCGGACTCACAATAAAAACAGGTTTTTTCGCATAATATAAATGAATGTTTGGCACAGTTGAAAAAATAATATCGTACGAATCTTGCAGGTTTTCCAATTCTTTGGTTTCCACTGGGCCTAGAAAAACAAACTCTGGAAACGTATTTTTTAGTTCTGTATAGATAATTGCCGAACTGCCAATTCCATTTGGGCAAACAATAAGTGCTACGGTTTGATTTACTTTATATTCATCGAATTCACTGGATAAAGAAGCAAAATGCATGGTTAAAAAAGCCAGCTCTTCGTCTGGAATACTCGCGCCAAAAATTGCGCCGAATGGCTTTAGCGTTTCCTGAACAATTTGAAATAAATTTTGGTACTCTTTTTTTATTTTTTGGCAGAATGGATTCACGATGGGTAATCGAAAATACAACCGATAATAGACTGGCCGAAAATGTCGATAAAGCTGTCGGATGACATTTTTATAACTACTAAAGCGAATTCCAGAAAGTGTTTGAAACCGTTCCATAATTTTTTCGACCATTGTCATTATAATTTCGCGATCTGTAGTTTCTTGATCTGGATTCCCAACAGACAAGCCCAAAATCCAAGCACATAAGTAATCATTTGCATTTTCTGTATCCATGTTGAAAAAATTTAAAAGTTCTTGTGAAAACAAATATTCTTTTGTTTCATATAATGCTGGTAGCTGGTAGCGATTATCTAAGTGGACCGGATGACTATTGATTCGCTTCTTTAAAAAAATAAAAGTATAAATAAACTCCTGTAATCGGTTTTCTACAAAATCAATCGCATATCTTTTTTGTTTGTTTTCCACTATCTTTTTGACTTCATCAAAAGAGTCGAGTTGATTATCGGCAATAAATAATTCAAACAAGCGGTCGTGGCTCTCTTCTGACAATTCCAAGATAACTAGCTTCATCATATAGTATCGAATCGCTAGTTCATTTCCTTGTAAACGATACCCTACCTGGCGATTATACCTAATTGTAATATCATATTTGGATAATTCTTTGCCTAACATTTTCAAATCATTTAAAACCGTTGTTTTACTCACTTTTAGG
>JAATGB010000004.1 GCA_015654945.1 Lactobacillales bacterium
ATCATGCGAATTAATCGTAACTTCCCAATTGAAAAGTTAATGGCAGCCGTGGATGAATATCTTGAAAAAACCAATCGACGTATTACGTTTGAGTATATTATGCTAGCGAATGTAAATGATCGCAAAGAACATGCTCAAGAATTAGCAGATTTGTTGCGCGATAAGAAGAAACTGACGTATGTCAATCTAATTCCTTACAATCCGGTAAGCGAGCATGATCAATATAGTCGTAGTACCAAAGCTGATGTTTTGGCTTTTTACGATACGCTGAAGAAAAATGGTGTCAATTGCGTGATTCGCAAAGAGCATGGTACCGATATTGATGCAGCCTGTGGCCAATTGCGAAGCAAACAAATGGCAAAGAAAAAAGTGACGACATAAAATAGCAAAAAAATCAGATCATAGCGATAAGTTAACGGAAAAAATAGGCAGACTCAAAAGACAAAATTTAATTTTGTCTTTTTTGGCTCTGTCTTTAATGAGAAGTATAAGTTCAATCACAAAAATTTTCTCAGAAATAAGGTACTAAAAATAGCAATCAGATATTATTAAAATTATCCAAAAGTTCAAAAAAAAGTATTAAAATGCAAATGGTATTTCTGTTGGACTTTTAAAGAATGTCGAAGAAAGCAACTATTTCAGTACTAAATAATGTTAGTAATCCCTCAAACTGGTGACGCCCAGTGATCATTGATTTGGGAAAAACGATAGATAGGTTTTTGAAAAGGAGATTATGATAATAAAAAATAAGTAGACCGTAGGTAATCAGTATGCTTAAAATAGTCAATAAGAATATTACTTTAGGGACATTTTCATACAGCCTCGTGTTGATAATATTCCTTAATCGGTTTTGTATTAGTAGCATTTTCTGATTACAATTTATTTTGAAAGTAAAAGATATCCTAAATTTATGGCTTGTATTCTTGTGAAAAAAAGATAGTCTAGGAACGCAACTATTTATAGAATGTCTTTTTCAATAACTAGAGTACTGGCTACTAAACATACTAACCAAGCAGAGGAAGATACAATTCTTTATCTGTTTTTTTGCGTTTTCTGAACGATTTATTTGTAAAAAATAAAAAACTGAAGTAGTTAAACTTGTATTATGAAATTTTGACAATTGGGAACGATTTTTTATTTATATGGATCTTTTGTTATAACGTTTGCTATCAAATGATATTGATTATCATTATTATCAAATAATAATTATTACAATCTGTAATAAAATATGTTATACTTGTAAAGTGGAAAAGGAAAGGAAGTCGACAGATGAAAAATGAGCAGAAACTTTATTTAACATTAGGCGTAGGAGCGATCGCTTTACTCCTGCAATTTATAGTGCAGCAAGGAAAATATGCACAAATCCTCATCACAATTGCAGGTATTTTGGTTTCTATTTTAATGTTACTTGACATGATAAAAACACTAAAATCTGGAAGATATGGGATCGATATTTTAGCAATTACGGCAATTATCGCAACTTTATTTGTGGGTGAATACTGGGCTAGTTTTATTATTCTCATCATGCTAACGGGCGGGGATACATTAGAGGATTATGCAGCAAAGGTCGCGCGGAGCGAGTTACAGTCACTTCTTGCCCGTTCCCCTCAAACTGCACATAAATTAGACAATTTTCTTTTGGTCGATATTCCAATTGAAAAGGTACAAATCAACGATGAACTGATTGTAAAGCCAGGGGAATTGGTTCCCGTAGATGGGACTGTTATGGTGGGGAAATCTTTATTCGACGAAGCCTCTTTAACTGGTGAGCCAGAACCAGTCGAAAAAGCAAAGGGAGATACGTTAATGTCAGGATCCATTAATGGAGAAAGTGCCATCACGATGAAAGCAGATAAACGGGCATGCGACAGTCAATACCAGCAAATTATTCAGTTAGTGAAGGAATCAGAAACACAGCCCGCACATTTTGTCCGGTTGGCCGATCGCTATGCGATTCCCTTTACGTTAGCGGCATACTTTATTGCTGGAGTTGCGTGGTTTATTTCAAAAGACCCCAAGCGATTTGCGGAAGTCTTGGTTGTGGCTTCACCGTGTCCGTTAATTTTAGCGGCGCCGATTGCAATGGTAGCGGGAATGAGCCGTTCAAGTCGAAATGGAATTATCATAAAAACGGGAACAACGATTGAAAAGCTTGCAGCAGCTAAAACGATTGCCTTTGATAAAACTGGAACCTTAACCAAGGGAATTTTATCGGTCTCTCAAATTGTGCCTCAAGGAACGATCACGGAAGAAGCGCTTATTCTTTATGCCGCGAGTGCAGAGCAACAATCCAATCATGTTTTGGCTGCGTCTCTTTTAAAGTATGTTGGCAAAAAGAAATTATTAAAAGCAGATCAGGTAGAAGAGCTTATGGGAGAAGGCGTATGTGCGCTTATTGACAATAAAAAAGTCAAGGTAGGTAAATACTCTTTTGTGACGAATGAGCTTTCAAAGGAAAAAGTACAGCAAACAGCGCTGTTTCTTTCTATTGATGATCAATATGCTGGCTATGTGACCTTTACGGATACGCTGCGTAAGGAAGCAAAAGAAACGATCCACAAATTGAAAAAAATGGGACTTAGAAAAGAAATAATGCTAACTGGAGATCATGAAGTGAGCGCGCAAGTGATTGCCGCGGAAGTCGGAATTAATGATGTCCGAGCAAACTGTTTGCCACAAGACAAGATGAATGCGTTGAAAAATATTCCAACAAAGGAACGTCCCGTTATTATGGTGGGAGATGGAGTGAATGATGCGCCATCTTTAGCCGTTGCAGATACTGGAATCGCGATGGGCATCAATGGTGCTACGGCGGCCAGTGAATCTGCAAGCGTCGTGATTTTAAGAGACGATTTATTGCATGTCTCGCAAGCTGTCCAGATTGCGAAGGATACGATGCGGATTGCCAAAGAGTCAGTCTGGATCGGGATCTTTATTTGTATCGTGTTGATGCTGATTGCGAGTACTGGAGTGATCCCGGCGCTCATTGGTGCAGCCTTACAAGAAG
>JAATGB010000152.1 GCA_015654945.1 Lactobacillales bacterium
AAGACAATAATTTTGCAGTCTTTTTATCATAGTTTCTTCACATCTTTCTTCTATTATATAAATATACCAACAAAGCTTTCTGTGGTGAATCATCACAAGAGCAAAAAACAACCCAAACACTTTTTCATTTTTAACTCCTTTTGAGGCACCAGTTACCCTACTGGTGTCTTATTTTTTTGAAGTAAAAAAAGAAGAACAAGGTACCTTTAAAAAGGATTTTGTTCTTCTGGGTTTGTTTCTTGTAATTATAAAAAGCGGCCTTTTTAATTAACGGAACTGCTAGCGGTTAATGGAACGCGCAATTCTAGAAATGGTATGTCTTTTTCCTCGAATCGCATCACTCATCGCGGTAATATTTTCAACGGGTGCAACCCCTGCATAACCGGCATCTCCGATATGTTGAATATCGACACCTGCCATTTTATTTTGTAAGGCAATTTGTTGAATGATTTCAACATTTGCACTTTCTTGGCTGGTTCCGATCGCAGAAACGACTAATGCACCTTTTTCATGGGCATAGAGAGTTGCTTCTTTGATTAATTGAAAATCAATTCCTGGAACGGTACCGATGGCGGGGACAAGAATAATATCGGCACCACTGTTAATAAAAGCGTGAATTGCATGCATGTCAACGGTTGGTTCGGCAACTCCGGCACTGTGCATTTTTCCAGCGATGATCAAACCATTAAAATGTTTTTTTGCGAGCTGAATGGTTTGCTCAATTTGTTTATTTGTCACGCCAGTACCCGGATTTCCTGTTAAGCAAATAAAATCAAACCCCAATTCTTTTGCTTTTTTTAGTGAATCGACATTTGCTTGGCGTCCTAAAGCGATTGTCAAGCGTTCTTCTAACATGTCAGAATCTGGATCTACAGGTTCTAAATTTACGCCAATCGGGCGACCTACTAGTTTTTTTAAATCTTGAATGGTGTGATCGTTTGGCTTAGCAGTTGCAAGTGAGCTTTCTTCTGGATAGAGGCCTAAAACCATCGGGTGAAAGACGTCGAATCCGTTTAGCAAGATAAGGTCTGCGCCAAAAGCTTTTGCAACTTCTGCGTTCGTAATATCGCCACCTACAGGTTCGTGTAAAACCACGTTTTCTGAGAGAATTACGCGACCTTCACTTGCTTGAATGCTTTGTTTTAATTCTTCTTTGGTCATGGCAAAGATTTCTGAAGTATTGGCACTGATCAAACGTTTGGTCATATTTTCCGGCTCCTTTATTGGCTGACTTCTTCGGCTTCTTTAAGAACAAATTGTTTATTAACTATCGCATAGAATGGATAATAAATGAGAACATCAAGTAAAATACAGACTATTTGTAGAATAGAACCACTAATATGTCCGCCGGTAGCTAAGAAACCACTTAAAATTGGCGGCATTGTCCAAGGTATGGTCACCCCAACTGTACCGTGAACGATTCCCAAACTGATTGCCGTATAGCTGACAATAACGTTGATAATTGGGGCTAAGATAAAAGGGAAAAGCAAAGATAAGTTTAAGACGATGGGCAGTCCGAACATGGTTGGTTCATTAATGTTAAAAATTCCCGGAGTAAGCGTTAAGGGTGCCATTGTTTTGGTAAGTTGGCTGGATCTTTTACTGTAGGCGATTAGTGCGATTACAATGACTAATCCTAAAGTTGCGCCACCACCGCCCATAAATACGAAGTTATCCATGAAGGGTTGTGTGATAATATGGGGTAATTTAGCAGTCGAGTTCGCTTGGAAGGCAATTCTATTTTCATCGGTATTCATTAACCAGATTGGGCTGATGATACTGTTAACTACATTGCCACCATGGATACCAACAAACCAGAAAGCACTATTCAGAAAGACAACAAGAATGGTTCCACCAAGTGTGTCGCCAAGTAACCCCAGCGGTTTACCGAGTATTTTTAAGAGTAGGTCATGAATATTTCCCAGACCAGTTACCTGTAAGAGTGCATAAACGATTAACCATAGCAAGATAATGCATGCACCTGGAATCAATGCACTGAAGCTTTTTGCTACCGCTGGCGGAACAGAATCGGGTAGATGGATTTGAATATTGTGTTGAATAAACCAATGAAATATTTTTGCGGAAATTAAGCCTAGAATAATGGCGATGAATAATCCTTTGCTTCCTGTATAGCCGTAAGGGATTCCTTCTGCTGCTTGCTTTGCCGTAAAAATGCTGGGTGTAATGATGAGATAAGAGGAAAGTGAGATGATCCCAGCTGAAACGCCATCCACTTTGTATTGCGTAGCAAGGCTGTTTGCGATACCGAAGCTTGCCACTAAACCCATAATGCCAAAAGAACCATTGACTCCTTTCGTTAAATAAGTGGAAATCCCTGTGGAAGTCAACCATGCAGTCCAGCTGTCAATCGGAAAGCTGTTAATGATTAAAAGGAAAGAACCGATCATGATTAACGGCATTGACAAAGTGATCCCATCACGAATAGCGATGAGGGCTTTATTTGCACCCAATTTTGCTGCAAAAGGCAGCAATTTTTCTTCCATAAACGTTGTTAACTTATTCATCTTCTTCCTCCTTTATCGTTCATGTTATGTTTTATGACATTCTTTTTTAATATAAAATTCATTATAAGGAAATGTTTTGTTTTTGTAAATAATTTATGTAAGAAAAAATAACATAAAACGTTTTCTTTTTTATAGGTAACAGATTCTTGTCCGTTTTTTTTGTAGAGTATAGACTGTGTAAATGTAAATAAAATACGACTTATTAAGCTGTGATAGTTAATTCGTTTTATTACTTGATGGTGGCGTTTTCTTTTACATTTGAAAATGAGTTCTTCTGCAACTGGAGGAGTGTTTTTTTGTGGTAAAATAAAGCGAATGACAATCGAAATTATTTGAGGAGGAAAAAATGGAAATTGGTGTAATCGGATTGGGTGGAATCGCCCAGAAAGCATATTTACCAGTTATGGCACAGATGCAAGATGAGATTGAATGGATCTTGTGTACACGGAATGCTTCCAAAGGTGAAGCGTTAAAGGAAAAATATGGGTTTGCTCATTTTACGACCGACATTCAAGCGTTGATTGATCGAAAAGTTACGGCCTGTTTTGTTCATACGCCGACGCCGACGCATTATGCGATTGTGAAGCAATTATTGCAAAATGGTATTTCGGTTTTTGTGGACAAACCATTAAGTGAAAATGTAGCCGAAGTCAAAGAATTAACCCGCTATGCGACCGAAAATAGTTTGATTTTAATGAGTGGCTTCAATCGACGGTCTGCGCCGTTTGTGCAAAAGCTAAAGGCCATTTCTGGAAAAAATCTGATTCTTGTGCAAAAAAATCGGATCAACCAGCCTCAAGAATACCAAGAAGCTTTATATGACCTGTTTATCCATCCTTTAGATACTGCATTGTATCTTCTGGAAGCTGAAATTCAAGAGGTGCGTTCTCATTTGGTGGTTGCGCAAGGCCGCTTGCAAAGAGCGAGCCTTCAACTTGAAACGGCTTCAACTACAGCAATTGTAAGTATGAATCTTTGTGCTGGTGCGAACCGTGAACAGATTGAAGTGATGGCGACTTCAGGAACCTATATTGTTGAAGATCTAGCGACTTTTAAAGAGATTCAAAAAGATCGTTTAACGGAGCAAGCCTTTGGTGATTGGGAACCGACATTGGAAAAAAGAGGCTTTGCCCCTATGATTCGAAGTTTTATTCAACTCGTAAAAGATAGCTCTGAAACTACGAGCTTTGTGCAAGAGAAAGCGATGCTTAGCCATGACTTATGTGCGCAAATGATTCGCCGTTACCGTACTCAAACAGACACGAAGATGTGACTAGTCAGGGTAGATTTCTCATGTTAGAATAAATGAGAGAATGTAGGAGAGGAATCAAGAACGTGAACAAAGAAAAAATACAAGCAGATTTAAAAAAGATCGAGTTGTTTTTTGATGAACCGTTAGCCAATTATACATTTACCAAAACAGGAGGACCAGCGGATGTACTGGCTTTTCCGAAGAATAAAGAAGAAGTCACGGCGATTGTTACCTATTGTCGAGCCCAAGCGCTTGAATGGATCGTGTTAGGGAATGCGAGTAATTTAATTGTGCGCGATAGTGGTATTCGTGGTTTTGTCATTATGTTGACAGCTCTGAAGTCCGTGCAGATTGAAAAAGAAACGGTTGTTGCAGCAGCAGGCGCAAGGCTTATTGAGGTCTCGAAGCAAGCTGGAGCCGCAGCTTTGACAGGCTTGGAATTTGCTTGTGGTATTCCGGGAAGCATCGGAGGAGCGATCTATATGAATGCAGGAGCTTATGGCGGTGAAATCAGTGAAGTTTTCGCTTCAGCGGAAGTCTTATTGGCAGACGGATCGATTCAAACGATGACCAAAGAACATATGGAATTTCGCTATCGCCATAGTAAAATGCAGGAATTAAAAGGCATTGTTTTGACGGTGACGTTTCAATTGATAAAAGGCAATGAAGTAGATATCCAGGCTGAAATGGCAAGATTGACATTTTTAAGAGAATCAAAGCAACCACTTGAGTATCCTTCTTGCGGCAGTGTCTTCAAACGACCAGAAGGACATTTTACCGGTAAATTGATTCAAGATGCGGGATTGCAAGGGCTAAAATGGGGCGGTGCCCAAATCTCAGAGAAGCATGCGGGCTTTATTGTCAACATTGACCACGCGACCGCAACGGATTACATTGAATTAATTGCCCATATTCAAAAAGTGATTCAAGAAAAATATCAGGTGGTTTTGGAAACGGAAGTTCGAATTATTGGGGAAGTGTGAGCACATTGGTTGTCAAGAAGACAAAAGAAGCTTAGGATTATGATGTGAAAATCTAAATTGCTTTGAAAGGATGTTCGACCATGAAAGCGTCAAAAGAAGAACGAAAAAAAGAATTAACACCGATTCAATACTCTGTCACGCAAGAAAATGATACAGAAGCACCATTTACAGGTGAATACGACGATTTTTATGAAGAAGGAATCTATGTCGATATTGTCAGCGGAGAACCTTTATTTAGCTCAAAAGATAAATATGATGCCGGCTGTGGGTGGCCGTCTTTCACTAAGCCTATTCAAAAAGCAGAGATTATCGAAAAAGAAGATCTTTCTATTATGGGTCGTCCACGGACAGAAGTTCGCAGTGGCGAAGCTGATTCTCATTTAGGGCATGTATTTCCAGATGGACCGCAAGAACAAGGTGGTTTACGCTATTGTATCAATGCAGCTGCGCTACGTTTTGTTCCAGTAGCTGACTTTGAAAAAGAAGGCTATGAAGCGTATCATTCCTTATTTGAATAAAACGTATTGCAAACTACGGAGAATTTTCTCTGTAGTTTTTTTGTTTTACAGATCTTCTTCAGGAATTACTCGGATTCTATTTTGATTTATGATACAATTGGTGGGAACATGTGTACTGCGAATGGAGGAAATAAGGTTGTACGAATATATCAAAGGCAAAATCACCTATGTGAGTCCTTATTATATTGTTTTGGAAGCGAATGGTATTGGCTATCAAATAGCTGTGGCAAATCCTTTTCGCTATTCTGGGAGCTTTCAAGAAGAAAAGATGGTTTACCTTTATCAAGTAATAAGAGAAGATGCTCATACGTTATATGGCTTCGAAACATTGGAAGAAAAACAATTATTTATTAAACTAATCAGTGTCTCTGGTATTGGTCCGAAGAGCGCTTTAGCAGTGATGGCAAGTGATGATCATGGCGGCTTGGTGCATGCGATTGAATCCGAAAATGCAGCCTATTTAACCAAATTTCCTGGTGTAGGCAAAAAAACGGCGCAACAAATGATTCTGGATTTAAAAGGGAAACTAGACGAGTTGGCGCTGGCGCCTTCTGCTGTTCAAACAATGGGAGAAATAAGCGCAAATCAAGCAACTCTATTTGGCACAAATCATGCGTTAGACGAAGCATTGGAAGCTTTGCAAGCGTTAGGTTATAGTGAACGGGAAGTCAAAAAAATAATCAAAGAATTAATGTTGATGGATGCAGAAAGTACAGATGCATATTTGCGCCAAGGCTTGAAGCTATTGATGAAAAAATAAAATGGAGGTGAAGAAATTGTCTGAAAATGAAGAACGAATGGTATCTGGCGAAACACAGGAAGCAGAAGCGCAGGTTGAAAAATCATTGCGCCCGCAAAATTTAGCTCAGTTTATTGGACAAGACAAAGTGAAGGCTGAATTACTGATTTATATTGAAGCAGCAATCAATCGGCAAGAATCATTAGACCATGTTCTTCTTTACGGGCCTCCAGGATTAGGTAAAACCACCATGGCGATGGTGATTGCCAATGAAATGAATGTTAATATCCGAACGACGAGTGGACCTGCGATTGAAAAACCCGGTGATTTGATAGCGATTTTGAATGAACTAGAACCCGGTGATGTTTTGTTTATTGATGAAATTCATCGTTTGCCTCGTGTGGCAGAAGAAATGCTCTATTCGGCAATGGAAGATTTCTACGTTGATATTATGGTGGGGCAAGGAACAACTGCACATCCCGTCCATTTTCCGTTACCACCATTCACACTTGTAGGAGCAACCACGAGAGCTGGAATGCTTTCTGCACCATTACGCGATCGGTTTGGGATTGTTTCTCATATGGAATATTACGCAGAAAAAGATTTGAAGGAAATTGTGACGCGTTCTGCTGAAATTTTTCAGACCGAGATTTTAGAAGAGGGTGCGTTTGAAATTGCGCGCCGTTCAAGAGGCACACCCAGAATTGCCAATCGTTTGCTAAAAAGAGTCCGTGATTTTGCTCAAGTTCAATCGGATGGAATTATTAATAGCAGTATTGCAGATCAAGCGTTGGCTTTGTTGCAAGTCGATCATCAAGGATTGGATTATATTGATCAAAAGTTATTACGAACGATGATTGAACTCTATCAAGGCGGGCCAGTTGGCTTAAGTACGATTGCGGTTAACATTGGGGAAGAAACCGAGACCGTCGAAGACATGTATGAACCTTATTTAATCCAAAAAGGCTTTATCAAACGAACAGCCCGGGGACGAGTTGCTACTTATTTGGCTTATGAACATTTGGGCTATCCCTATCAAGAATAGCTGTAAAATGCAAAAAATAATGAGCTTGGGACATAAAAACATCTGTCCACTGTATCTTAGACAGATGTTAATTCAAAATTTTAAATACGCCATGATTTGTAGCAACAAAATTTCCTTCCAATTCTAAATCCCGACCAAAGGCTTTTTAATCAATATAATTTTGAAGATTGATTGGTACTTTGCCTAAAGAACCTGTTTCTTCAATGAGGTATCGAGCCACATCTTCCATATCCTCACAATAAGGATAGTGGATAATATCGTCTTGGTGTTCGCAAAGTTCTTCAACGCTGCCGAAAAAGATAATAAATTTGGTCGTTCGTCTTGCAGCTACTCCGGCAATTCGTAAACCAACTCGCATTTTCGATTAATTTCTTCGATGGCGGTATATTCACTGATTTCAAATGGCACCGCGTAATCATGAACCGCAAACTCTTCGTATGGATCATTCAACCCGATTTTTTTCCTTCTTCGTTGTAACGGGCAATATTCGCT
>JAATGB010000132.1 GCA_015654945.1 Lactobacillales bacterium
AAAAATTGCGCCTAAGTACAAGGTAGATAGACCATTTCCAACACCAACATCCACTATTCGTTTGACATTTTTCTGGCTACTTTGTGTCAAACTCCATTTAACCATTGGCAAATAAGCTTTGTTCCAAAGCCTCATCATTATTATTCCGATCAACCCCGAGGGATATTTTGATTGTTTTACTAAATACCTGAAAAGCAAGTACATACCACACAATGCGAAACCGCTGATAATGATTACGCTAAACATTTTTTTCTCCCTATAAACAAATCATATATCCTAAAAGATTCAATGATTGTTTTAATTTTATCCATTCATCTATTTTAACATACATTTTTCTTTGTTAGGCGAATATGCTACAATTTAGGAAAGGAAGAAAGAGGTCGAGAAACAAATGATTTTAAAAGAATTTTGTGCAGAAAATTTCACCGCCATTCCACTTGCGATCCAAAATGGCGCAACTCGAATTGAACTATGTGATAATTTAGCGGTTGGCGGTACGACGGTCAGCACGGGGGTCATGGAAGAAACACTGAGTTATTGTGCGGAAAAACAAATCCCGGTTATGGCGCTGATTCGTCCTCGTGGCGGAAATTTTGTCTATAATGATCGTGAACTCAAAATAATGCATACGGACTTAATAGAAGCCAAAAAAATAGGTGTTGATGGCGTTGTGATCGGTGCGCTAACAGCGGATAATTGGTTAGACGAAGAAGCACTCGACTTATTAATCGAAGCAGCAGAAGGTCTGCAAATCACTTTTCATATGGCCTTTGATACTTTATCAGCTGAAAACCAGCTACCCGCAATGGACTGGCTCGCAGACAGAGGTGTCACTCGTATACTTACGCATGGTGGAAAAAGTGACATGCCAATTGAAGAAAATATAGAACATCTAAAAAAATTGATTCATTACGCAAACAATCGTTTAACCATTCTTCCAGGTGGGGGAATCACCACACGAAACGCGACAAATATCGCAAACGTGCTCGCTGTTTCAGAATTACACGGCACAAAAATTGTTTCTTTATAAAAATAAAAAGTTCACTTACACGCAAGTAAGCGGACTTTTTTATTGGTGCAGAAAATAGCTCATAAATATTGAAGCAATATTAAAATAAATCAAAACACTAGTTAAATCACTTAGCGTCGTGATAAACGGCCCACTTGCCACCGCAGGGTCAAAACCCAGGCGGTCCATAAGCATCGGAATTAAACTACCCGCAATATTTGCAACTGTAATCGCGCAAAGCATGGCCATCCCAATGACAAAGCCCAGCATAAAATTATGCTTCCATAAACCGACAATAATAAAGATCGTCAATCCAGTAATCGCTCCAGTAATAAGGCCAGTCAAAACTTCGCTATAAATCAAATGAAAGAAACTATGCTTGTCATCTTCTTTGGTCGCAATCCGGCGAACAGCAACCGCCAATGATTGCGTCCCTGCATTTCCAGCTGTTCCGGTAATCAGTGAAATAAAAACCGCTAGAATACTTGCTTCACTTAATAGTGCTTCAAAATGACTAATTAAAGTCGCCGTCGACATACCTAAGAAGAGCAATGTAATCAGCCATGGAAGCCGTTTGGATGCAGCCTTCACTGGATTTTCACTGACTTCTTCTACGTTAACCCCGGCCAAACCAGAGTAATCAGCCGCCGCTTCATCATCAATGACATCAATAATATCATCAACCGTGACAATTCCAAGTAAATGTTCGTCATAATCCGTAACTGGAACCGCTAAGAAATCATAATCCCGAAATGTCTTGGCAATATCTTCTTGATCATCCCCGACTTTTACGGAAATAACCCGCCCACTCATAATATCAGAAATCATGATATCATCTTCGTTAATAATTAAATCTCGCAACGAAATCACGCCGACTAGATGATTCTCCGTGTCCACCACATACACATAATAGATCGTCTCTGCGACTTTTGCTTCATTTTTTAACAAGTACATGGCCGATCGAACCGTTTGGTTTGCGACAATCGCAACATATTCAGTCGCCATGATCGAGCCAGCTGTATCGTCTTCATAATGCAGAAGGTCTTTGATTTCGCTAGCATCTTCAGGTGCCATCAGGCTTAAATATTTGGCTTGATCCCCTTTACGAAGCTGCATTAACATATCCACAGCATTATCGGTATACATCTCAGAAAGCATGTCTGCAACATAGCTCGGTTGCATCTCTTGAATATAGTCTTCAATGCCTTCCGTATCTTCTTCAATCACATCGAACATATCCGCCATTTCTTTGGGAGATAGATAGGTATACAAGCGTTGCCGCAAATCGACTGCCAATGATTGATAAAATTGCCCCTGCTCATACACATGCAGTTCTAAAAAAATTTCTCTAAACGCGTCCATCTCTTCTTCTTGCAGGAAGGTAAGCAATTGCTCAAATTGAGCTTCCATATTCAATTGATTTTCACTCATTACTTATTTTTCCTCCTTTTAGCTCGATGCCTTTTGTTGCATAACTTGTCGCATATCTGCGGGAATTTCTAAGTAAAAATCCAAGCATTGCTTGGTGAACGGGTGCATGAAGCGTAACGAGCCACAATGCAGTGCTTGTCGTTTGATGCCTAAATTCAATGCACCTCCATAAAGTGTATCACCTAATAGTGGGCAACCGATCGCTTCAAAATGAACACGAATTTGATGGGTTCTCCCAGTATGAAGTTGAATATCCACTAAGCTCCAATCTGCTGTTTGCCGCTCTGTCCAATACTCCGTCTCCGCCATCTTACCACCTTGGTCGACTTTCCGTTTTATAAGAGAGGTCAAATCCCGTCCAATTGGCAGCTTAATACAAGCGTGCTGCGCAAGGTTCTCTTTGCCACCAGTCACAAGTGCTTGATATTTTTTAATCAACTTTTTCTGACGCAATTGCTGGTCCAACAACGCATGAGCATAACCATGTTTCGCAAAAAGCATTAAGCCCGAAGTGTCGCGATCAAGTCTTGTCACAACATGAATCACACGATCCACGTATCCCTGTTGGCAATAATACGCTTTGACACGATTGGCCATGGTACCGTTTGGATGGTACTGTGCGGGAATTGAGGCAACCCCAGATGGTTTGTTCACAATCAGCACATGTTCATCCTCGTATACAATTTCAATCGCTGTCGTATCTTGTAGTACCGTTTCATGCTCTCCCTCGCTGGGAATCACCAGCGTAATTTGGTCTTTTTTTTTCAATTCAAAAAGTGCATTTTGTTCGCTTTGATTAACAAGAATTGTACCACCTTGAAACTTAACTTTTGCTAAAAGGCCGCGCGAAACGCCTTGTTCTTTTAAAAAATGCTTGACCATCATGGGGGATTCCGATTGATATATCCATGAAAATTCCATTAGCAATTTTCTCCTGATTTAGCGTCACTAATGAAGGCATCCTTTACTCGTCGCCAAAAATGTGTATGGCGGTATGAGGCAAAATGGATCCGTTCTGTCGCAATTTTATATGAAATAGTCGCAATATTTGATTGTTCAAACGTTAGTTGGTCCACAGTTAATATATAATCTTCTGCATCTTCCAATGTAATTTGAATGTTTTCGTTATTTGCAATCACAATGGGGGAGCCCAGCGTACGATACACGCGATTATTAATCGATGCTACTTCCGTCAACTGTAATGCATTGACACGAGGATGCAAAATCGCACCGCCTGCGCTTTTGTTGTAACCCGTCGAGCCTGTCGGTGTCGCAATCGAAAGTCCATCGCCACGAAAGCTTTCAAATAGCTCTTCTTTTATATAAACATCGGCAACCATGGTCCGCGTTAAGCGTTTGATAATCGATTCATTTAGTGCTAAAAAATGACTGGATTTACCCATTTCGCGGTAATCAACTGTGATATCCAGCAACGGATAACTCACGCTTTTCCCCTGATCATTGCAGAGACTTCGGACTAGTTCCTCAAGCTCAAAGACCCGCCAATCAGTATAAAAACCCAAATGGCCTGTATGTACCCCCACAAAACGCACTTGATGTAATAAATGTGCGTACCGATGGAAAGCTGACAATAACGTGCCATCGCCACCGATTGTGAGGACAATATCTGGATGTTTTTCGTCAATTTCTATTGGCGTTCCTGCAATTCGTTTGTGTAGCTCTGCTACGAATTCAAGTGATTTTTCTTCATGATTTGCGACAATCGAAATTTTCATTTACGGCTCAACTACTTTCGCTTATTTTCTGATTCAGAATCTTTCTTTTTAAAGGTTTCATAATATTGTTTTTCTTTTCTGCCTTTTCCATGTGAAAACAAGCGCTGTGCCTCTTGAATTTCCTCACGGATTGCTGACATTTCTTCATCTAGGTAGTAAGAAGCTTCGGCTGCGCGTTTCAGTCGATCATTGATCTCTTTTGGAAACTCTCCTTGATATTTATAGTTGAGTGAATGTTCAATCGTTGCCCAAAAATTCATCGAGAGGGTCCTAATTTGAATTTCAACAAAAATATTTTTTTCGCCTGTCACTAGCTGGACTGGATACTCTACCACTAAATGATAGGAACGGTACCCACTTGCTTTTTTATTGGTAATATAATCTCGTTCTTGAATAATTTTCATGTCTTTGCGCGAACGCAATAATTGGACCACTGCATGGATATCTTCCACAAATTGGCACATAATTCGTAGGCCGGCAATATCTTGAATTTCCTCTTCAAATCGGTCTTCCGGAATGCCGCGTAACTTCGCTTTTGCTAAAATACTATCTACTGGTTTTACGCGTCCAGTAATAAACTCTATCGGCACGTGTGCGGGCTTTTCTTTGTATTGCTTGCGAATACCGCGTAATTTAACTTTTAATTCTTTCACTGTTTGTTCGTATGGTTCTAAAAAAAGATCCCAATTTTCTATCATGCTTATCCCTCATTTTTTTCCCAAATACATTGCCTATTCTAGCATAAATGAACAAGAAAAGAAACGCAAGCCAAGTAACCCAGCCTGTAAAAAAAAGGCTGAGTTCCATTTTTTATTTGTTTAAACACTGTAGCTATTTTATTGCATGTCGCCAATTATTTCTTTTGAAATTTCGATAAATTGCGTGAAATCAGTCGCAGCCAGTAGTTTTTCCGCTTTGTTTAGCCGAACAATTTCTAATATGTAGTCATAGACAGATAGTACCTCTTGGTAATCACTCTTGCTTAGCGCCAGCAAGAAGAGCACCGATACTGTTTCTCCATCGCCCCAATCAAATGGCTCTTTTAAAAGAACCACATCAATCCGGCTTTTAACAGTTTTAAGCTTCATCGGATGCGGAATGGCAATCCCTGAACCAATCGCCGTCGTACCAAGCGCTTCTCGTTCCATGACTGACGCATAAAAATCGAGTGGATCAGAAACAATGCCCTCTTGATACAAATTTTGAATGCGCTGTTCTAGCAATTGTTCTTTCGTACCTTGAAATTCACCTGAAAAAAAAGTCGTAGCTTTAAAAAAAGTAAAAAAGTTCATTTCATACTCATTAACCACTTTTAAGAGTGTTTGCTCTGTTTTTTTCAACTCATCTTTTGTTGGCAATGTTTGAATAAAAAATACCGGTTTATTCTTTTCAGAAATTTTGACTGTGGTTAAAACCACATCTTCTCTGACTTCCGCAAGCTCTTCGTAGGCTTGCTTTGAAAGAACTTTGGTGACATAAATCGAGCCCACATATTTGGTAATGAGTGATTTTAGCATAATTGCGGTACTTTTTCCCGAACCGCAGACAATTAGACAGGATTTTTCCTGCGCATATTGAATGTCATAATTACGCTCTAAAGCCGCTCCAACATGCAAAGCAAGATACGCTACTTCTTCATCGGTTACGGTAAATGTATTTCCCAGAAGTGCTTGAACTGCATCCAATGTCACTTCAAAGGCTAAGGGATAATTCTGTTTGACCTGATTTTTTAGTGGATTACGAATGCGTAATTGTTGCTCTAACCGATAAAACAAACCCTGCATATGCGCAATCAGATCCATCCGCAGCTGTTCATCTTCGCGTAAATCAAATTGATAATGCTGGAAAATCAACGCTAGAAACTGGTCAACCTTCTCACGAATTTCTTGTTTTTTCTGGTCCTTCAATTCTTTGGGATCTAAGTTTCCTTGAATAAAAATGGCGAGAAAATTTTGATCGGCTTGCGGAAACATCACATGACTATATGCCGTAATTTCAGTTAACAAATCTTGGATAAACCCAAGATATTCTTGACTTGGCTGATAATTCTCAACATCAAAAGAATAGCCTTTTTGGATCCGTTCCAACATAATATAAAGATGATCCGCAACATTTTGGATATTCTCGTCCGTCATTGAAAGATGATGCTTTTTTAAATTGTGAATCACCCGATTCGCAAGCTCATTTCTTTCATATCCAGCTTCTTCCACAAAATCAAAATAATGGTGCTTCGTAGTCGTAAAAAAAGTCACTAAGTATTCTCTTTTCTTTTTCTCTGTACCAATAATTTTCAAGCCTTTACCTGGTTGTGAAAAAAGCGCTAACTGATTTTCATGCAAAAGTTCTTTAGCCTTCTCTAAAGTATTGGTAATCGTTGTTCGACTCACATATAATTTTTCAGCCAGTTCATCAATCATCAAATAATCCGCTGCTTGAATTAAAAAATAATTGATTGCTTCCGCACGTTCTTCAACAGTTGTAAAAGCCATTGTCGCTGCATCAGCAACCGCTTTTCGATAGTTTTGAACGCGTGTCTGATCCTCAATCTTCACCAAATAGCCTTGCCCTCTTTTTAAAAAAATGTCAAAGCCTGTCGTATTTTTCTCTTCATTCATCTCTTTAATTGTTTGCCGAATCGTTCGGTCTGAAAGCTGCAGTTTCGCTGCTAACTGTTGGAGCGTCACTGGATGCTCGGAATAATAAATACTTTCAAAAATAAGATGTTTGCGACTATTCTTCATACACTTTCTCCATTTTTTAATTTCAACAAGTAGAAAAGAGCTGGATGATTTCCAGCTACTTCTGCTTTTCTACTAGCAAGGTCGTAAATTGACAAGGTTGGAGCGTAGTTTTTTGCGGCGTTTCGGTTTCTTCATCTACTAAAACTTGACGCGCTTCCTTTACTAGCCACTCAGGTAATTTTGCTATTTTTTCAATGTAGGGATTATAGAAGCGAACAAGCAAGGCTTCTTCTTTCTCTGCTTTTTTGACTGTTGCGACAAGTGCATCTCCCGCACCAAAATCAGCGACAGAATAAGTCGGTTGATTGGTTTTTTCTTCTTCTCGGTAGGCATAAATTAAGCGTCCATTTAGGAAATCAGCCGTTTCATAAACCGGGAACGTCGTATGATATTCTTTGCTTAATTTGCCAATTTGCGCGTCATCAAAGCTTTGATCTGAGAACAGATAATAGCCAAAGTGGCAATTTATTTCGCCTAGCAGTTGCGCATCTGGTGTTGCCACGATTGATTCACCAGAAGCTCTTCCTGGTCGATAAACTAAGTTTTCCTTGCCCATGAAACCAAACGTTCGGAATAGCGTTAAGCGAATAGTATCGTATTTTTCACCACTAATTTCATACTCTCGAACGCCTTTCGTTAGTACCACGGCTCCCACATTTTCTTCGTGTAAGGCGACATACGTTTGCATTGGCTCAATCGCATTGGGAATTTCTTCCCATTTTTCCGCTTCCCATACATCAAGCTCTGGCAAACGAACAGGTCGCTGAATCGTCCCAAATAATTGATCTGCGGTCGAAACCTTGCTTGCAATTCCCGTAGCGAAGAGCACACACAACCGATGGCTGGTAACGTGGTTTTCAATTTTCGTTTGGAAATCAATAATTGGTGTTGCTTTTTTCAACTGAATCTTCGTTGTTACAGTCATTTTACCAGTTGCTAGACCGGCCGCTCGTTCTGCTAAATCTTGGGGAACCTTTAATTCAATCGTAAAAGTCAGCGTTTGTTCGATTGCCGATTTTTTAATTTCGGAATGAACCACTTGTCCCTCCGTTGAACGAATAATTTGATCGTTTCTTGGCGGTGAGTAGTTGTAGGAATCCCCATCATCCCCATTTTCTTCATACATTGCTTGATCCTTGTAAACTTTACCAGAACTTTTTTCGGTAATTGTCACGGTGTTATTAGGTGCTAGTTCAACTTTATAGTAGTCGTTTTCAATCAGCGTATCCACATCCGCGTTGAGCTGCTCTTCACTAAAGCCTGCGGTTTCACCTAGATGAAGTGAAAGGGTTTGATAACCTAACGCTGGTAAGTTAGGAACTTCCACCAATAACGTTGCTAAGTAGACTTTCTTAGGTAAGTATATCTTTTTACTAGGATTTAATAAAATCGTTTGATTCAGGACATATTCCGTTACATCTACTTTGTCTTTAATTGTGTATGCTAGTGGTTGATCTGCTTCGTTTTTGATACTAAAATCTTCACCTGGTAAATAGACTTGTACTTCAATTACTTGACTTGTAGAATATACAAGAGGATTAAAAACGGTTAAATTAATTTCTTTTGTTAACGGAATTTTGGCGGAAACTAAGCGCATATGCAGATCTAAAAGATTTTCTGCCTTATCCTTTGCCAGCTTATAACGATGAGCAACATCTCGGTTGGTCGTATCGCTATTACACCCTCCAATACTATCATGAGCTGCATTTTCAAACAATAATTTCCAGATCTCAGCGAGTTCCCCATGCGGATAGCGATTCCCTAGACTATAGCTAATACTTAATACCGGCTCTACTGTATTTACCAATAAGTTTTCGAGTTCATTATTTTGTTGTTTCAAATCACTACGACCAGAGAAAATCGATTTGTGAATCCGACTATGTTTTGCTTGTGTCAATTCTCCCGTTAATACAGGTAAATTTTGAACATCCTGTTCTAGCTCATCAAAAAAGGCTTCAGGTGAATCCAAAACATATTCACGTACTGCATCTATTTCATTAAATTTTTTGATTAACTCAGGTAAATTTTTACGTAAAGGAGCTTGGTCAAAGCCATTTGGAAAATAGATATGCCGTGTCGTGGCTTTTGCTTCTAATGCGCCAATTTGCTGATTCAAATATGGTAAAATATCAGCTTGCTCTTCAGGAATATTGCCACCATAATAATACCCAAAAGGAAGTTGATTCGCCAGCATTTTTGTGCCATCATTGCCCTGCCAAATAAACTCAGTATGTGGATTACGATTATCTGCGACACCGCGCCAAAATAAAAAGCGCTCAATCCCAAACTGTTTGTACACTTGTGGCAGATTGCCACCTTGTCCAAAAGCATCTGGCACATAACCAATTTTCATGTAGTTACCCAATTTTTTAGCAATCTCTGTTCCATAATACAAATTTCGCACAACTGATTCTTGTGAAATAACGAGCTGATCGGTTTGTGTGTACCACGGACCCGTTAGAAGTTTCCCAGCGGTAACAAGTTTTTGAATTCTAGGCTCATCTTCAGGGCAATATTTTAAATAATCTTCAATCAAAGAAGCTTGCGCATCGAGCAAATAATAAGAAAAATCAGGATCATTTTCTAATGTTTCTAGCACTTCTTTAACATGTTTGATCAGATAAATAGTCGAACGAGAAGTGGTAAAATACCACTCTCGATCCCAATGTGTATGTGAAATAACGTGAACTTTTGTTTTTGGCATAAGGATTCCCTTTCTTTGTTTCACTATTAATCAAATGAAATTTCAATTTCGTCTAAGTTTTCATTTGCATCTTCTGCTGTGGCTGATTTTGTTTCATTAAAGTTAACTAATAAATTGGCTCCAATTGCAATGATGAAGGCGCCCACAATGCCACCAACTAAGTAAGCCCAGCCGTTTCCAACAGAGAAGAAACCATACATTCCACCAACTGGCGGCATTTTATCATAAGCGCCTAGAGCAATCGTTAATGCGGATCCAACGGAACAAGCAACACAGTTTAAAGGAATTAGCTTCAATGGATTGGCTAAAGAAAATGGAATCGCACCTTCTGTAATCCCAATTACTCCCATAATAAGCGCACCTTTTCCGGCCTCACGCATTTCATCTGAATAATTATTTTTTTTCAATAAAGTAGCAATTCCATAGCCTAATGGCGGAATACAGATCGCTACATTTACCATGATTGCTGGCATATACACACCACTAATCATCAACGCATTACCAGCCATCCACGCGGCTTTATTAACTGGTCCACCTAAATCAAAACCAATCATTGCACCTAAAATTGCTGCTAAAACAATCGAATTCGTGCCGCTAGCAGTCATCCCTTTAATCCAGTTAAGTAAAGAGGTATTAATCCAACCAAGTGGACCGCCTAAGACAATCGACATCAAAATTCCTGTTGCTCCCACCGTAATCAACGGTAAAATGATTAATGGCAAAGCGCCACTTGCAGCACCGGTAATTTTAATATTTTTCTTCACCCAATTGGTCAACCAACCGGCAAAGAAACCGGCTACCACTGCACCTAAAAATCCTGCATTTGTATCCGTCGCAATCACACCACCAACAAAACCAGCTGCAAGGGCTGGTTTTCCCGCGATGGAATAGGCAATATAAGCTCCTAAAATCATATTAAGCAAGCCAATTGCTGTCCAACCAACATTTTGGAATAAATAAATATAATGGAAAAATCCACTTGTTTTTGCAAATACATCTAAATCAGTATGACCAAAGAGAATGCCAATCACTTTTGCAACCGCCACCACTAATGAACCGGCGATAATAACGGGTAAGACATATGAGATCCCTGACATTAAATGATCTTTGGCTTCTTGTAATGTTTTTTTCATTTTTGTTCGCTCCTTTTAGGCTTTATTTTTTGCTTCAATCGCTGCTACCACTTTTTTGATGACTTCTTCTCCATGCGCAACACACTGCCCAATTTTCACCCGAACAATCGGTTTTCCTTTGAAACGGCCTTCATTTTCAATTACTTTATCCGCCGCTATAATAACTACATCTGCTGCTGCAACTTCGTCAAGTGTAATTTCATCAATCGTGCCCATTGCGCCTTGTTGTTCAATCTTAACCTCATGGCCTAATTTTTCGCCCGCCTTTGTCAATGCTTTTGCAGCCATTGGTGTATGTGCTAAGCCAGCGATACAAGAAGATACTCCGACAATTTTCATTCTGCTTTCCTTCTTTCTATGCAATATTCAATTTTTTTAATAATGATTGCGGATCCTTAACGTGAAAAATAACTTGTTGAAACTCTTCTTCTAATAATTGCGTCGCAACATTGGACAAAATCCGGATATGCTCTGTCCCTGATTCCTCTTTTGGTACCAAAATAGCAAAGATTACTTGAACCTTGAATTCAGGGGAATCCCAATCGATTGCTTGTTGCAACCGGACGATATATAATTTGGATTGCTTCACAGCGCTGCTTTTTGCATGGGGAATCGCAATTCCTTCTTGAACTGCCGTGCTGTATTCTGTTTCTCTTGCTAAAAAATCGGTCAGGACTTGTTCTTTTGAATTTGTGACACCTTGTTCCAATGCTTTTTCTGAAATAAATTGGAGAACCGCTTTTTTATCCTTCAACGGACTATCTAAAAAAATCTGCTCTTCGCTAACTATCACTTCATCACCTCGTCTCTTTCTCATAGCTCTATTCTAGAACGCGCTTTCAAAATAGTTAATACAAACTTTTTCTTTTTTAATTGGAAATTTTTACATGAGGACAAAAACGACTTTTTCTCCCCCTTTTTCTCACAAATGTGCTAAAATATGTTAGGAAGAATAGGAGTGAAAAACATGATTACGATGCAAGATATTATTCGCGAAGGTCACCCTACCTTAAGAAAAATAGCCGAAGAGGTAGCCCTTCCATTGTCTAAAGAAGATTTAAAAACCGGGGAAGAGATGCTGACTTTTCTACGTAATAGTCAAGATCCTGAACTAGCTGAAAAATATGAATTACGTGGTGGTGTTGGACTTGCTGCGCCCCAATTAGACATCTCAAAAAGAATTATCGCGTTATTGGTTCCAAGTAATGATCCAGAAAAACCCGAACCCATTTTGAACACTGTTATGTACAACCCTAAAATTATTAGCCATTCCGTTCAAGATGCGTGTTTATCCGATGGCGAAGGCTGTCTGTCAGTTGATCGTGATGTTCCTGGTTATGTTGTGCGCCATGATAAAATTACGCTTACGTACACAGACAGTGAAGGAATCTTACAAAAAAAACGCCTTAAAAATTACGAAGCAATTGTTGTTCAACATGAGATTGACCATTTAAATGGCGTCATGTTTTATGATCATATCAATTCTGATAGCCCATTTGCCTTAAAGGACGGTGTATTGGTTATCGAATAGCTTGACTAACTTCATAAAAAAAGCGACTAACCAGAAAAATCTTCTTGGTTACTCGCTTTTTTTAGATAATTTTCAAAGCTTGAACTGCTTGCCAAATACCATCTTGATCATTAGAAGATGTGATGTAATCGCCCATTGCTTTCACATCATCGCTTGCATTGCCCATTACAACTCCGGTACCAGCCATTTTCAGCATTTCTTTGTCGTTATCACCATCACCAAAAGTGACTATATCTTCATTTTTAAAATGATATTTGTCCGCTAACAACTGAATCGTATGCGCCTTCGAACCATTAACTGGCAGAATATCGACGGCTTCACTGTGCCATCTGACAAAACGAAAAGCCGAAAATTTCCCTTCATACTGCGCTCTTTCTTCTTCTGTATAAAAAGCCAACGCTTGATAGATATCTTGTTTTTGATAAAAATCTGGTTCCCATTCAGGAATAGGCCCACCAAAACTTTTCATCGCCCGATCAACTCGCCCTGCTAGATGTTGAGATCTTCGCTTGTTCCCCATAATTCCTTGGTACACGATTTCTAGCTTTTGATCATCTGCATACTGAATCAATCGATTTAATTCGTCTTTATCTAATGGATTGCTATACACTTGCTGGTCCGCAACAAAAGCAATCGCTCCGTTTGAAAGAATATAATTATCAAACGCCAATTCTTTGATGATTTTTTCCGCTAATAGATAGTTACGTCCAGTTGCAATAGTAATGAAGTGACCTGCTTCTCGCAAACGTTTCAACGCAACTAAGGTACTTTCTAATGGTCTTTTTTCACTATTTAATAAAGTTCCATCAATATCAAATGCCAGTAATTTTTTTTTCATAATTCCTCTCATTCCCTTGTTTTTTCGTAAAACAAGTCTGCTTAATTATACCGTGTTGACTTGTAATTGTCACTTTACGGCTTTTCGGTATTTTAGCAATAGTAAAAAGAGCCAGCTACCCAAGAATATGCACTCCTTGCTACGCCAACTCTTATCGCTTACTTATCCGTCTCAATTACTAATCTAAATATTTTGAATCTTTGCCATCTAGCCAGGCATAACCCAATCCTAAAATCAGACCGCCACCAACGAAGTTTCCTAAAAAGGCAAAAACCAAATTGTGCACCAAGCTTCCAAGTGTCATTGCATGCATTGTGCCGTGAGACGCAAAATAGGCCAATGTAAAGGCTGGAAAGTTGGCGATAACGTGTTCGAAGCCTAAAAAGGCAAAGATGAAAATAATGAAAATAGTTGAAAGAATTTTCGCTGTGTCATCTTTCATTCTCATACCCGCCAATACTGCTATATTTACGACAATATTTGCAAAAATTGCTTCCACAAAAATTTGTACTGTTGATTTTTCCAATTTGCCAGCAATTGAAGTTAACATATAGTTATCTGCTGTTAAATTTTGAAAAGGTCCTGTCAATGAAACTAAATAGCCAAAAATAATTCCGCCAATTAAGTTAAAAAGTACACAACTAAATAATATTTTCAGTGCTAAACTAAGCGGTGTTTTTTTTCGATAAACCCCAACCGTCATGTACATCATATTTGATGTTCCCAGTTCAGCATTCATGTAAACAATCATTACGAGCGACCAACTAAACATAAACGCATAAAGCATTTTCCCTAGTCCGTGAGCAATGTCTTCCCCTTTCATGGCAATGGCAAAGGCAACCGCCGTACCTAATGTTAAAAAAAGACAAGCAAGTATTGCACGAAAAAAATATCTGCTTTTACTTTTAGCGAATAAGTCCATTTTTTTTTCAATCGAATAATCGATTTGGTCCATAAGATCAGAATGATGTTTCACTTTTTTCTCTCCTCTTTCTTCTTTAATTACTTAAATAAAAGTCTATACCCATTGTAATCAGAGTATTCTCGTTTGTCTAGGAGAAAATGATTTTTTTCACTAATTTTCACATCTTATTTTCATTTTTCAATAATAGATTCAAATTTTTGCGTTTTAATTCCGTTTTTCATAAAAAATACTAGGCAAGGATGTCTAAAAAATATATACTATACTTATCATGGCTTCACCACTTATTTATGAGGAGTAAATCAATGTCAGAATCGATTGAAATTGAGTTCAAAAATCTATTAGTTATAACTGAATACGAACAGCTTGTCCGAGAGTTTTCTTTTACACAAGCAGACTTCTATACACAGACAAACTACTACTTCGATACCAGCGATCATGAGCTACGAAAGAAGCAGCTTGGACTACGTATTCGACTACTCCCGACCAAAGCTGAATATACGTTAAAATCTCCTTTAAAAACCGGTCTACTCGAAACAACAGAAGTGCTGACCGTAAAACAGGCCAATGAATTACTAACAAAGCAAAAGCTACCACAAGAAGGTCCGGTAGCACAAAAATTAAAAGAATTTTCAATCGTTACGGAACAACTGTTGCTTATAGGTTCTTTAACAACCAAACGGGCAGAAAAAAGCGTTCAGAATAACAACCTAATCGTTCTTGATGAGAACTGGTATGGCTCCATACATGATTATGAATTAGAGATAGAAGTGTGTGACAGCCAATCGGGTGAAGCTTACTTTTCCCGTTTTTTAAAAAATCACCACATTCCACGACGACGTACAAAAAACAAAGTCGTCCGAATGATGGAAAATATTAATTAAACGCTCTTTTTTTGAATAATGCGTTTTATTTCTCAATTCGCTTTCTTTCTGATAAAGTATAGAAAGAAAATGAGAAATTATTATTATGAAAGATAGACAAAAACTGGGGGAAATTAACATGATCGAGATCTATCTGTTTATCAATCCGTTAGGTGCAACTTGTCTACAGACAGAAAAAAGACTTCTTGCCCTAATTGCTGAAGAAGACAGAAAAATCCAACTCCGAATGATTCCTTTTTTAAACTTACACACTGTACACAGCTATTTGCAAAGTGAAAATCTACCATCGGACAATATAAAATTACGTAATGAGTTATTTGAAACCATGTATTCAGCCTCTCTAGACTTTAAAACCATTCAGCTGCAAGGGAAAAAGAAAGGGCGAACCTTCCTTTTGAAACTGCAAGAAGCTGTGGGTACACAGCAAAAAAAATATAGCCAAAAACTCGTGGATGAACTCATTCAAACAATTGACATTGACCAACAAATGTTTTACGTTGACCGTCAATCAAAGCTTGTCAAGCAATGCTTTGAAAATGATCAGCGAACGGCTCATGAAATGGGCATTGTTAGTTATTCATCTGCTGTTGTTTTTAATTACTCATGTGAACGTGATTATGGTGTTCTTGTCGAGGATGATTGTAGCTCAAGTAGCATTTTTCGTGAACTTTTCAAAAGTGATAAAGAGAGTTGCTTGTTAAATTTTGAAACAACAACAGATCATTCATACATGCATACAAGACCTTATCTGCATATTTTAAGAAGGTAGTTTGTTTTATCAAGAGGTCTTTTCTAACATAAGAGGCTTTTTTGAATGTATTTCGTTTTACTTTTTTATTTAAAAAACCATTTATTTTCCAATTAAACAATCGGAAAATAAATGGTTTTTTTGTTATTTTTCTAGTTTGTCAACTAGCGCTTCTAGCTCATTTAAGCGCGTTTCGAAAACCTTCATCGCATCTTCAATATAGTCCGCTTTCGTCATATCCACTCCGGCCTTTTTCATGACTTCAATCGGATAATCGCTACTTCCAGATTTTAGATAGGTAATGTATTTATCCAATGCTCCTTCTTCTCCGGTCACGATTTTATTGGCTAAAGCAGAAGCTGCTGAAAAGCCAGTTGA
>JAATGB010000165.1 GCA_015654945.1 Lactobacillales bacterium
ACGCCGACTAGTTTTTCGACGACTTCACCATCTTTTTTGATCAAAAGTGTTGGAATACTCATAATTCCAAACTCACTTGCAGTTGTTGGATTTTCATCCACATCCATTTTCAAAAATTTCACTTGATCTTCATATTCGCCTTCTAGTTTATCCAAAATTGGTGATTGCATTCGACAAGGGCCACACCAAGTTGCCCAAAAATCAACTAACACAACGCCGTCTTCAGTTTCTGTCGTAAACTCTTTATCTGAAATTGCTTGTACCATATTAATTCCTCCTATATTCTGTTACCGATGAGGCAATTATAGCAGAGAGTTTTCTTTTTCTCTACTATTCTGCTTTCTGAAATTTCTCTATTTAAAAGAAACAATGGTTGCACCGTTTCCTCCCTGATTATTAGGAGCAAAGGCGTAACTTTCCACGCTACGATGCTTTTTCAGATAGTCTGTAATTCCTTGTCTTAATGCCCCGGTTCCTTTACCATGAACAATCGTGACTTGAGTATAACCTGCCAAAATAGCTGCATCTAAATAGTGGTCAACTTCTGCCAGTGCTTCTTCATACCGCTTGCCTCGTAGATCTAATTGGGTAGCTACTGGTGTACTATTTCCTTTACGAACTGCGGTCACAGTATGGCGTAAAGGAGCCTCTTTTTCAGGAGCAACAAGTGTCATCTCAGCTTCGACCACGTTCATTTTTAAAATTCCTAATTGAACCTGCCATTGATCCCCGATTTTTTTGATCAGAGTTCCTCTTTGACCATATGCTTCGACAATGACTTCGTCCCCGGGTTTCATTTCCTTTTGCTTCTTTGCTTTTTGTAAGACTTTATTTTTAGTTAAATTACTTTCATCATGATGCAGGTCAGAAAGCTGCGTTTTGGCATGAATGAATTGGTGTTCTTTAATGCCTCCTTGTTGACCACTTTCTAATTGCATTTTGCGAATATCAGCAATAATCTTTTCGGCATTCGTTTCAGCAGCGGAAATAATTTCGTTGGCTTTTTTCTTTGCTTTTTTGAGCTCCGTTTCTCGTTCTGTAAAAAAGTGTTCATACATCTTCTGTAGATCTTGGTGAAGTATTTCGGCTTCTTCCACATGATGGCGGACTTCCAGGTATTCGGTTTCCGTCATTTTTCGTTGATTTTCAAGATCCGCAATCATTTCATTTAAATCTTGACTTTCACCGTCGATGATTTGCTTTGCTTCTTGGATCACAGAATCGGTTAGCCCTAAACGTTTTGAAATTTCAAACGCATTACTTCGACCGGGTACACCAATCAACAAACGATATGTGGGGCTTAAGGTATCAATATCGAATTCCATACTCGCATTAATCGTACTTGCACGATTATAGCCATAAATTTTCAGCTCGGGATAATGCGTAGTCGCCATGACATAGGCACTTTTGGCGCCGACCTCGTCTAAAATAGAAATGGCTAATGCTGCACCTTCCTGCGGGTCCGTTCCTGCACCTAATTCATCAAAAAGGACTAAGCTTTTATGATCCAAATGCGCGAGAATCTCAACAATATTCGTCATGTGAGAAGAAAAAGTACTCAAACTTTGTTCGATCGATTGTTCATCCCCGATATCGGCAAATATCTCATCAAAGACACCAATTTGGCTGTTTTCATCAGCAGGGATAACTAAGCCCGATTGACCCATCATTTGGAGCAAACCCAGTGTTTTAAGGGTAAGTGTTTTACCCCCAGTATTCGGTCCAGTAATAACCACAGCTTGATATTCTTTGCCAATTTGGATATCGTTTGCAACCACTTTTTCTGCGTCAATTAAGGGATGACGCGCTTGATAAAAAAGAACATGATTCTTCGGACTTATCTTCGGCACCGTTCCTTTTATTTCATGACCATAACGTGCCTTCGCTTGAATAAAATCCAGTTTTCCCAGTAGCCACGCATTGTGTAAAATTTCATTTTGATACGGTGCGAGCTCATTCGATAGCTCTGCAAGAATCCGCTCGATTTCTTGTCTTTCCGCAATCTGTTGTTGCCGTAACCGATTATTCAGCTCCAAAACTTGTTTCGGTTCGACAAATACGGTTTGCCCCGAAGCGCTTTGATCATGCACCACGCCGCCAAAAACACTGCGATATTCCTGCTTAACTGGAATAACATAGCGTTCATTTCGCATGGTCACAATACTATCACTTAAATATTTCGCATTTTTCCCACGTATGAGACTATCTAATTGGGTCCGAATCTCTTGCTCATTTCGTTTGATTTGTGTGCGAATACTTTTCAATGCAGGCGATGCTTCATCTGCTACATGCCCATCTTCATCAATGGAATCCTTCAATTTTTTGGTTACTTCTGGCAAAGTCACTAACTGGTCAATCCATTGATATAATTGCAGAAAATCAGTTTCTTGCTCTTTTAAATCATCAAAAAAACGGACAAATTCAGTGGTAACTTGTAAAACACGGCCAACCTGCGCAAGCTCAACGCCATTCAGCGTAGCCCCAATCTCGATTCTTTTCATATGTGGACGAATATTTTCTAATTTAGCGATCGGTAAACCACCGCGTAAACGTAAAACTTTCAACCCATCTTCCGTATCTGCTAACCATTTTGCAACAGTTGTCGCGTCATTTGTGGGTTCAAGCGTTAGCGCTTCTTCTTTTCCAAGCGCTGTGACCGTTCGACTGGCAAGTAATTGCCGAATTTTGTCAAACTCAAGCGTCGTAAAAATTTTTTTATTCATTTTTTCACTTCCTATTCTGTACAGGCAATGATCTAACCACTGTCCTTTTGCCTATTAGGAGAGCATCAGTGTTACCCACCAATCGTAGACTGTTTTGGAAAAAAACGGCGTATGCTCCACGATAAATGAGGCCAAAAAACTATTTCTAAATAGATTTTGAATTGTATCTAAGGGAACCATTGATAAAACAAACAGCACCAAGAAAATCCCCACATAGACAACGACAAAATTTAAAATGCCACCACCAAAGGTATTGAGCTGTTTTACGACAGGTAAAAAAGTGAGCTTTCGAAAGAATATAGCCACAAATTTGGTCACCAGCCAGCCGAGAAACAAAATGAGTAAAAATGCCACCGCACCATAAAATGCCTTGTCTAGATGCAACGCTTCAGCCGCACTAAAGAAAACCATTTTGCTGTCCTCTGTAGCTGCAGGATAAGGAATCAATAACTCCAAATGCGTTGCCAATTCTTGATAAAATGTGCGTGCCACAATCAACGAAATCGTGTAACCAACGGTATAGACAATTTGCAAAGCGAAGCCTCTTCTCGCTCCTGAATAGAATGCAATTGCTAACAATATAAGAATGCCGAATGTTATCATTTTTTCTTCCTTTTCTGTTTTGTTTTATTCTTGATGATTCTGTTTAATTTTATTTTTAGTTTGTTGATTCATAATTTGTTGCGCCTCAATATGATTGATCGCTATTTTTTCCGTACCATTTTCTTTCAAAGCTTGCTTTGCTTGTGTTTCTAGCACATCAATGCGTTGGATACGAGCTTCTAATTCATCTACTTTTTGGGCTTTATTTCTTAGTTCTGCCACTTCTTTTCTTAAGGGCAACAGCTCTGCTTCTTTTTTAACTTGATCGGACAATGCATTAATGGCAAGCAAAATAGCTGCTTGTTCAAGGTTTGTTTGTGAGGATAATTCCATAATATCGTGTAATTGGCGATTAACCAGCTCGACAACCATATCCATATGTTCTTTGCTTTCCGTACCAATAATTGTGTAAGTGTTGCCCGCAATGACTGCTTTGTATCTAGTTTTCTCCTGCGACATCTTGCTTTCCCCCTGTGTTGCTGCTTCCGCTATTTTCGCCTATTCACTCTTTCGGAAGTGATTTCTACTTTCAGCTTTTAAAAATCCTTTACTTATTATATAGTAGAATGAGAAAAAAAGAAATGGAAGTGAGAAAATGAGTAATTATTCTGTCATTCAAGTCTCACCTGAAACGCTTAAAAAAATGCAAAAATTCTATCAAAAAGAGTTGAAACCAACTTCACCACCACACAGTCTCTTTGCTGCGAAAAAAAAGGGCCTTACGATTACGGCTTATCAATCAGGAAAAGTCATGTTCCAAGGAGCAGAAGCAGCGACAGAATCCCAATTATGGAGCAAACAGTCGATCACAACCCAAATGCCTGCGCCTAAAAGTCAAGTTTTACCGCAAGGATTTGAAAGCTGGTCTGTTCTTGGCAGTGATGAGGTGGGCAATGGTAGCTATTTTGGTCCCGTCACAGTTTGTGCAACCTATGTCGCAGCGGAACAGAACAAACGATTAAAGGAATTAGGCGTCAAAGATTCAAAAATGTTGAAAGATCCGCAAATTATGCAACTTGCGAAAAAAATAAAACAGACCATCCCATTTCGTCTTTTAACTGTTTCGCCACTAAAATATAATGAGATCCAACCTAACTATAATGTCAATCATATGAAAGCTGTTTTGCATAATCAAGCAATCTATTTGTTATTGCAAGATATTGCACCGGAAAAGCCTGCTGGCATTTTGATTGATCAATTTACACCTGAAGCAAACTATCGTACGTATACAAAAGACGAATCAAATCAGGTTACCGAAAAATTATACTTTGTCACCAAAGGCGAGCAATATCATCTTGCGGTTGCGGCCGCTTCAATTATTGCGAGAGCCGCTTTTCTAGAAGAACTTGACCACGCCTCACAAGAAATCGGCTTTAAAATTCCGTCTGGAGCAGGTAAAAATGTCGACGAAGTTGCCGCTAGAATCTTGCAGCAAGGGGATCTTGCATTACTCGGGCGCTATGCAAAGCTGCATTTTGCCAATACCGAAAAAGCCAAAAAATTAACTCGCTTGTAGTGATCACGTTGGTTTGATTTGGCTGCTTTACGAAAAATAACATTTAATTTCTGGTGTGAATGAAGGTTGCATTCACGCTTTTTTTGCGTTCATTCAGCGGTTTTTCAATCCTTCACCACGTAACTTGCCGACTAAAAAGTTATCGATTTTGTAAACTACTTTTGCTTTTAAGCTTCACTTAAGCCAGAGTCGGTACGCTATTTACGTGTCATTTAACTCAATTTTTAGGAGAATGCTTGTGGAAAAAAAATATTATTATGAGATTGACCTAGTGCGAACAATTGTGATGTTTTTTGTTTTAAGCGTCCATACATTAACCATTTTTAATCACGAATTAGTCGCTGACTCTTCTTCGTATTTGACAGTTGCTGCTATTCACTCTTTATTTCATGGTTCACGAATGGCGTTTATGTTTATTACAGGTTTTGTACTCTTTATCGTGTATCAGAAGAAAGACATCCATTTAGGATCTTTTTGGAAAAAACGCTTTTCATTAATGTTAGTGCCTTATTTTTTTTGGAATTTCATTTATATGTTTGGCGAAAATTATGAGCAGTTTAAAGGTCAAGGAATTATTGCTTTTGGAAAAATTTATTTTACCGCTCTTCTTCAAGGCAATTTAGGCTATATCTACTATATGATTATCGTTTTCCAATTTTATCTTGTTTTTCCATTTTTACATTGGTTTTTAAAGAAAACCAAAAATTATCACGTACCCATTTTAGTGATCAGTATTTTGATCCAGCTTTTCCAAACTTTATTTATAAAATTCTGGCTTCCTTCAATGGACCGCACGAATTGGCCTTATTTCTTTAATCACTATGGTCTCTTTATTTTGACCTACCAAAGCTACTTTATTTCTGGCGGGATTATTGCTGCACATTATGACAAGATTCGTGTCTGGTTATTAAAAAATGGTCAAAAAATCAAATGGGCGTTTCTTGTAAGCCTTCCGATTATGGTTGGCAATTACTTTTTCAATCGTTTTGTTTTAGATGAAAGTAATAAAAAAGCGCAAATTATTCATCAGCCGATGTATGTTCTGTATTCCTTTTTGATCATCGCGTTGCTTTTTTACCTCGGATTAAAATGGGATCAATTAAAGAAAATCCAACCCGATTTAAAAATAAATAAGTGGGTTAGCTTGGCCGCAAAGCTCTCTTTTGGCATGTATTTGATCCAACCGATTCCTTTAGCCATTTTAAATTATTATATTTTGCCTCATTTTACAATTACGAGCAGTACCGTCTTTCTCTATATGCCAGTAGGTGTTCTTTTTGTCTATCTTGGATCCTTTGGAATTGCCTATCTTTTTTATGTGTCTCCCTACCTTTCTTATTGTATCGGTCGTGGCATAAAAACATGGCGAAAATACTAAACAAAGCAGGTGTCTATCATGTCAACTTTAACGACAACTATTAGCAAACAACTTGAGCAAAAAAAGGATGAATTCATTTATTTTGAAGGCAAATGGTATTCCACGATGCAAGCAAAAAAGGCGATCAAAAAAATCCAGACTGCCTTTCGTGCTCATTCAATTCAACCCGGTGATCGCATTTTTTTGAGTTTGCCAAACTCTTATGGTTTTGTTATCTTTTACCTCGCAATCGTCCAATATGGGGGAATTGTGATCCCGCTTGATTCCCAAGTAAGTGCCCATGAATTGAGCAATTTTTTAAAAGAGAGTCATCCGGTTGCCGGAATTGCTCCGCTCACAACCTATGAACAGTTCAACAAAATCAACTTAAAAACAATTCCTAGTTTAAAGCAATTGTTTTTTTCAGATGATCAGGACATCTCTGTTCAAAACACCTTAACTCTTGCTCCTATTATTCCCCAAATAAGCGATAAAAAAACAACAACAGAATTTGCAGAAGAAACTCTTGCTTTGATTTTATATACTTCTGGGACAACCGGACATCCGAAAGAAGTCGGGTTCACACATCGGCAAATTTATTTAGGCGGAATGCAAATCGTCGAATCGCAAAAATTAACAACCGCAGATAGAGTCTATATCTACATGCCGTTTTTTCATATTAACGCACAAATCGTCTGTCTTTGGTCGACTTGCTTAGCTGGAGGAAGTATGGTCATTTCTCGTAAATTTAGTGCCTCGCATTATTGGCAAACTTTGGCGGAAACTCATGCTACTTGGGCATCAATTGTTCCTGCTGTGGTGAATATGCTACTCAATACCAAGCTACCGGATTTTTCATTAAATCACTTGAAATATCTGCGTTCTGCTTCATCTCCGCTTCCAAGAGAAACCTTGCTTCACTTTGAAGAGGTCTTTCAGATACCGATCGTTGAGTCTTATGGCATGACCGAAGCAACGAGTCAAATTTGTATCAATCCCTTGCCTCCTGAAAAAGGTGTCCCTGGTTCGGTTGGACGCCCGACTGGCTTAGCTTTTAAAATTATTGATGAACAAGGGAAGGAAGTTTCCCGGTACGAACAAGGTGAAATCATTATCAGTGGCGAACGCGTCATTAAAAGCTATTTGAAAGCTGAAAATCAAGATGATATTAAAGATGGCTGGTTCTATACGGGAGATATTGCCTATCAAGACAACCAGGATTTTGTTTATATTATTGGGCGAAAAAAAGAGTTAATCAATGTGGGCGGCGAAAAAGTTTCGCCTTATGAAGTCGAACAGTTGATTGAAACTTTAGCTTTTGTCGATAAAGTCGGTGCCGTTGGCTTGCCCGATCCTTTATATGGGGAAAAAATTGCGGTTGCCGTCACATTAAAGGAACAAACCGTCTTAACAGAAGCCGAAATGTTGCAGCAAATTCAACTAATCTGCGAAAAAAACTTGGTCAAGTACAAACGACCGAAAAAAATCGAATTTGTTGAGACCTTACCCATTGGACCGACAAGTAAAATTCAACATGGTCGGTTAAAAAAACAACTGGTGCCCTCTCAAAAGAATGGCAGCTGAATTCGACTCTCTTGCTTCTTTTAAATTAATGAAGAAAGAACAAACTCTTTTTAACAAATGGAGTTTGTTCTTTCGCTTTAATTTTCGCTAGTAAATCTCTTGAGAAATTGTTGTTCCATTTCTTCCAATTTGTTTTGAGCAACCGTTTCCACTTTATTATGCGTCGAAAAATAGATTTTGCACTTTGGCTCTGTGCCAGAAGGACGAACACAAATCCATGAATTCTCTTCAAAAATATATTTCAATACATCCGATTGTGGCAAAGTAAGCTCGGTTTTTTCTTGTGTTTGACAATTCAATTGAGTTCCTGCCAAATAGTCTTCAATAGATTGAACCTTACTTTCAGCAAGCTGTTCAATTGGGTTTTGACGCAGTTGCTTCATTTTTTCATGTAACTCGACTTGTCCATGCTGTCCTTTAAATTCATAGCTGTGCAAGCTTTCTTTGTAATAGCCATATTTTTGATAAATTTCTTCCAAAACATCTAAAATATTTTTTTGCTGCTGTTGGTAAACAAGCACCATTTCAGCTGTTAATAACGCGGTTTGTACGGCATCTTTGTCCCGTACAAAAGGCTTTATCAAGTAACCAAAGCTTTCTTCATATCCAAACAAAAAAGCAGCATCCTGTTTTTTTTCTGCCAGTGTGATTTGCTCGCCAATAAACTTAAACCCAGTCAACGTTTCAATTGTGCTAACTTGATAGTCGGCAGCTATTTTTTTGCCTAAATCTGAGGTAACGATTGTTTTCACAATAAAGCGATTTTGGGCAGAATCGTGTGGAAGCAAATAATCTAAAAGCAGCACACCCAGTTGATTGCCATTTAAAAAATGATATTCCCCAGCCTTTCTTACTGCTACTCCTAACCGATCAGCATCTGGATCTGTTACTAATAATAAAGCGGCATGCTTTTCATTTCCTAATGCAATTGCTTGTTCAAAAGCGGCATGCTCTTCTGGGTTTGGTGACACAACCGTTGAAAAATCTGGATCTCCATCCGCCTGCGTTTGTACGATTTGTAGGTTTGTACAGCCCACTTGCTTTAACCCTGCTTCAATCAGACGCAAACCCGTTCCATGTAAAGGTGAATAAACAATCGGATAGGTCCCGCCAATGCTTGCTAAAAGTTCACGCTGCTGGGTTACTGTCTTTAATTGTGCTAAGTATAGCTGGTCGGCTTCTTTCCCGTAGTAAGAAATTAATCCGGATTTGAGATAGGCTTCGATTTTTTTCGTCGATAGGGCCAATTCATTTTGACTATTTTCTAAACGATTGGCTAAAAGCTCCGCCAAATCTAAGGTTATTTGCCCACCTGTATGATCATATATTTTGTACCCATTATACTGAGCTGGATTGTGACTTGCCGTAATCATCACGCCTGCGGTTGCTTGCCATTCCCTGACTAAAAAAGAAAGTTCTGGCGTAGGCCTCATTGCGTCAGATAAATACACACGAATATTAGACTCCGCTAATATTTTGGCTGTCTCTTCTCCAAACTCTTTTGAATAATGGCGGTTATCATAGGAAATTACAACACCTGCTTGTTTCGCTGATTCACCAAGAGATGAAATATAATCAGCTAAGGCTTGGCTTACTCTACGAATGGTGTAGATATTGATGCGATTGGTTCCGACGCCTAATTCACCTCGCATACCT
>JAATGB010000037.1 GCA_015654945.1 Lactobacillales bacterium
TCAAGATACATTAGAATCAATATTTTAACTTAAATACTGGAATGGATTTTCCATTTACACATAATTCTTGACGCAACCTATACTTTATTGCTTTGTATAAAAATTATTTTAATGTAGTAATTTTATTCTATTAACTAATAATACAAGTATCATATTAACCAAATTACCTCATAGATTTCACTTTTTTCCAAAATACAACTATGTTATACTCAATAAAGATCTAAAAGCTAAAAATATAATTTAGAAAGGTGTAAAACATTGAATTTTAAATTAAACATTCGAAATTTTTTTTCAGAAAATAAGCTTTATTTAATCACTCTTACCATTTTTTTTATTATAATTCTTACTTTTAATTTTTTAACCCCATTTAGATATGATGACTATTCTTATTATTACAGTACAAACAACTTTTCAACAATTATTAAAGATGAATTCCATCAATATATGACTTGGACCGGAAGATCTGTTGTACATGTTATTGTTAGATTTTTTACAAAGTTTCCTAAACCTGTTTTTAATATCTTTAATTCAATTATTTTTATAATTTTCATGGTATTAGTAGATTCATTATCAAAAACAAAAGAACAGAAAAAATATTCAGCAATTAGGTTGCTATTTATCTTTGCCTTATCTTGGATTTTTTTACCCACTTTTGGAAAAACTATTTTTTGGTTAACTGGAAGTGTTAATTACCTAACCGCAATGGTTATAATGCTTTTTTTCATAAAAAAATATCATAATTCAATCATAAAAAAAACGAAGCAAAGCACAAACCAAGTGATTCAGTTGATTATGTTTCTATTATTCGGTATCATTGCTGGTTGGTGCAATGAAAATACTTCTTTGGGCACCCTTATTGTTGTTGTTGGTTATTCAATTATTCATAAAGCTACCAAAAAAGAGAAGCTCCCAATTTGGATGATAACAGGCATTATTGGTAATTTAATAGGGCTAGCGTTTATGTTAGCAGCTCCTGGTAACAAAATCCGTGCAGCTCTTTTTACAAGAAACAACTATTCTTTTCTAGGTAAAATTATCGATGCACTTCCACACATTCCTCTGGGAATTACAGACCATGCATTTCCATTGCTTTTTTGTTCATTCTTATTCATTATTTTGTTATTTTGGCTAAAAAAAGATCGCTTGCATAAAATGATATCTTCACTCTATCTATTTTCTGGAATTGCAACTATTGGCGTTCTAGCCACATCTCCCACTGCTATTGATTGGTCACGTTCATATTTTGGTGGAATTGTTTTTATCCTTATTTCTTTACTTATTTCGTTAAACAATCTTATCATCCTAAAAAATACTTCAATTAAAATACTACAAAGTGTTCTTTATAGCTTTATTGTTCTAAAATTTTTATTATTATTTGTATCAGGAAGTGTCGACATATTGATGGTTGGTATTGCGTATAACGAACGGATTGATGAAATAAATGAACAAATTTCACAACACAAAAAAGATATCATCGTTTCTAAAGCTGCTTATACCCCTAAAACTGATTATTCAATCGATTTTTCTCAAGATATAACTTCGGATGATTCAGCAAAATTAAATATAAGTTCTGCCAAATATTTTGGCGTTACTAGCATAAAATCTGTGGATAAATAGTTCTATTTTATTAATGGATGTCCTTTTAAATCTAATACCTCATCAATTATTTGATAATTTAGTTAAAAACAGGGACTATTTTGATATGTATTATCAAAATAGTCCCTGTTTTTTTCAGAAAATAAATAATTAACTTATATTTTTATTTATGTTTTTAGTACAATTCTAAATATTGATCTTGTTCCCAAGCAGAAACATATTGTGAATAGGCAGCCCATTCAATCTTTTTGGCTTCCATGAAGCTTGTATAGATATGTTCACCTAAAGAATCTTTGATGACTTCATCTTCTCGCAAGCCCTTCAACGCTTCACTTAGGTTAGCTGGCAATTGTTTGATGCCGGCTTCCTCTAATTCTTCATCACTCATAATGAAGATGTTCCGGTCGATTGGTGCTGGTGCTTTAAATTCATTTTCAATACCATCTAAGCCAGCTTCAAGCAAAGCTGTAAGAGCAAGGTATGGGTTTGCTGCTGGATCAACTTGACGTAGTTCAATCCGTGTCGACATTCCTCTAGAAGCGGGTACACGCACGAGTGGGGAACGATTGCGACCACTCCATGCAATATAAGTTGGCGCTTCGTAACCAGGAACTAACCGTTTGTAAGAATTGACAATTGGATTTGTTAACGCGGTAAAACCATTGGCATGTTGCAAAATTCCAGCTAAAAATTGATACGCTACTTGGCTTAATTGCATCGCATCTTTTTCATCCAAGAAAGCATTGCCCTCTTTTGAAAATAGTGACATGTTGCAATGCATACCCGAGCCATTAATTCCGTATAATGGTTTTGGCATGAATGTTGCATGTAAACCATGCTTTCGTGCGATCGTTTTTACAACTAATTTGAAGGTTTGAATATCATCACAGGCTTCTAGAACATTTGCGTATTTAAAATCAATTTCGTGTTGGCTTTCCGCAACTTCATGGTGAGATGCTTCAATTTCAAAACCTAAGGCTTCTAATTCAAGCACAATATCACGACGGCAATGTTCGCCTAAATCCGTTGGTGATAAATCGAAATAGCCACCCTTGTCTTTTAATTCAGTAGTTGGCGTCCCATCTTCTGCTAATTTAAATAAGAAAAATTCTGGTTCAGGTCCCAAGTTAAAAGATGTAAATCCTAATTTTTCCATATGTACCAGTGCACGTTTTAGGTTTCCACGCGGATCTCCAGCAAAAGGCGTCCCATCTGGATTATAAATATCGCAAATTAGGCGTGCAACGGTACCTTTATCCCCTTCCCATGGGAAAATCATCCAAGTATCTAAATCAGGATATAAAAGCATATCACTTTCTTCAATGCGAACAAACCCTTCAATAGAAGAACCATCAAACATCATTTTATTTTCTAATGTTTTGCCAAGTTGGCTGATGGGTACCTCTACATTTTTAATTGTTCCCATAATATCGGTAAACATCAAACGCAAGAATTTTACATCTTCATCCGCTGCAAACTTTTTGATATCCTCTGCCGTATAATTTTTTTTTGCCATACTTATTATCCCTTCCTTGCCTTCTTTTTTTATTATTCCACAACCTAAGAAAACCTATAATCTCGGTCCTCCAGATTGAAATGAATCCTTTGATTTGCCAATCATTCCACTTTGAGAAACAATCTCATCGTACAAAATTCTTCTGACGTCATGATCCGTCAATTGATGAGTTGAATTCTGAAAAGATAATTTTTCTTTTTCCTGCATTTCGTAAATTCTTTTGATACCAGCCATATTAAGACCGTCCGTTAAGTAGTCTTTAATTTCCAGTAAAACGTCAATATCATTTAGCGAATACATCCGTCTATTTCCTTCGTTTCGTTCTGTATGGATGAGATCTTGTTCTTCATAGTATCTAATTTGACGTGCTGTTAGATCCGTCAGCTTCATCACAGTTCCGATTGGAAATACAGACATTGATCGCCGCAGTTCCTTTTCCTTCATATTCAACCCCCTCTCAACTTATGTTTCTAGAATAGCAAGCCAAGAAATAATTGTCAAGAGTCAATGTCATATTTTATGACACGAAAAATAGATATTTTCTGTCTCATGAGCTTTCTTTCATCTTTACGTTAGCTTTTTACTCATTAAAAATTGTTGTCGTGCAAATCCTTTAACCTGATAGCCATTTTTTGTTTCATCATATTCACTTGATATTAATAAAGTTTGCTTCTTTAATTGATACAGGAGTGGACTTTGATCCGCTTCTAACCAACGATCATAGGGTTCTAAAATTTCCATTATCTGTTGCTTAATTGCTTGAACTATCTTTTGAACATCCTGCTTATTTTTTGCAGAAATCAATACATAGGGAAACAGAGTCGGTGTAAAAAATTCAGTGTCAAGTCGATCTTTTTTATTGTAAACGGTTAACAACGGTAGCTGATTCATTGACAATTGATCCATCAACTCTGTCACTGTTTTTTCTTGTTGGTGCCGGTTAACCGCACTAGCATCTACAACATGCAGGAGCAAATCAACATCTTTGCTTTCTTCAATTGTGGAGTGAAATGATTCGATTAACTGCGTTGGTAAATCCTGAATAAAACCCACGGTATCGGTAATTGTTGCTTCCATTCCTTCTGCTAATTCCCATTTCTTTGTTAATGGGTCCAAGGTCGCAAATAACTGATCTTCGGCGTAACTGTCGGTTTGCGTTAATTGATTCAATAACGTCGACTTACCTGCATTCGTGTAACCAATCAAACCAATCCGAAAAATGGCCGAATGATTTCTTTTTTGTCGACTTCTTTCTCGGTGTTGGGTAACTTCTTTTAGGGCTTTTTTGATGAGAATGATTTTATGCCGAATATGACGCCGGTCTGTTTCTAATTTAGTTTCGCCTGGTCCTCTTGTCCCAATCCCGCCTCCTAGTCTCGAAAGCTGGCTTCCCTGTCCTAAAAGACGAGGTAACAGATAATTTAACTGTGCTAACTCGACTTGTAATTTCCCTTCCTTTGAACGTGCGCGCAACGCAAAAATATCCAAAATAAGCTGCACCCGATCCAACACACGTACATTCGTATATTCTTCAATTGTTTGCGCTTGCCGCGGTGACAGCTCCTGATTAAAAATAACTAATTCCGCTTCATGTGCATCAATCAATTGAACTAATTCTGCTATTTTTCCTTTGCCAATCATTGTTTTTTGATCAAAAGATTGCCGTTTTTGGGTCAAGACAGCTACGACTTCACCGTTGGCTGTCTCCGTTAAATTTTTCAATTCCTCCATTGAATCATTAAATTTTTCTTGATTTGTAGTGGTTTCAACACCCACTAAAATTGCTTTTTCTCTCATGCTCCACCTATTCTTTTCCGTACCAATGCACGATTTCTGCTACTACTTTTTCCTGTTGCTCTTTTTGTGTGACCAAATCCCACCACTCCACGTTCATTCGATTACGAAACCATGTAAGCTGGCGTTTGGCGTAACGTCTGGAATTTTTTTTCACTTGTACAATACAGTCTTCTAATGATGCTTCTTTTGAAAAATAAGGGAAAAATTCTTTATAGCCAATCCCTTGAGCTGCTTGTACGTCCGGCATCTGAAAAAGTTTTTTTGCTTCTTCGAGTATCCCTTGAGCTATCATTTGATCGACACGCTGATTAATTCGTTGATAAAGTACGTCTCTCTCAGTTGTTAGCCCTATTATTTTAGTCTCAAACAGAGAGGCAGGCGGTTTCACATTTTGCGCCAAGATACTTTTACCCGTTAACGCAAAAACTTCCAAAGCACGCATAATCTTCTTGCTATCGTTCGGATGAATGACACACGCGGCTTCTGCATCGACTTCCTGTAGCTTTCGCCATAAGCCTTCCTTACCGACTTGTTGATACAGCGCTTGGATTTTTTGTCGTATTTCATTTTTCTTAGTGAGTTCTTCCTGACCGCCCAATTGAAAATCATACAGCAAAGATTGAATATACAATCCCGTCCCACCCACAACAATCGGGCACTTGCCTTTTAATGCAATTGTTTGAATCATTTCTCGTCCTTTTCGCTGAAAGTCAGACGCAGAGTATGTTTCAGTCATTTCTCGTTCATCCAATAAATAATGGGGAACGCCCCTTCTTTCTTCTAAAGTAGCTTTCGCGGTCCCAATCGTCAAATCTCGATAAATTTGTAACGAATCGCCACTAATGATTTCGCCGTTAAGCTTTTGCGCAATTTCAACACTAAAAGCTGTTTTACCCACAGCTGTTGGTCCTACAATTACTAATACTTTCTGTTTTTCCATCGAACCACCTTTTTCCAAATCCTTCTTATTCTGATGCTTATTTTATCATTATATTCTTGAGAGAGATAGTTTTGTTTAAAAATACTTCATAAAACTAGATTTTTTTCATTATATGTAAGATAATAGAAAGGGAGAAACTAATATAGAAAAAGGTGAATAGTATGAAAAAATTTGTCTCTGGTTTTTTGACCGGCACTTCCGTAACAATTGCCACCATCGCGGGGATTGTATATGGCGTGAAGAAAACAATTATTGAACCGTTGGAAGAAAAAGAACAACAAATCGATGACAATCGTCGTAAAGCCATGCGTAAGAGTCGCGCAAGATAAATAAAAACCAGAAGGCAAGCTAATCTTGCACTTCTGGTTTTTTATGCAATTTCTTTTTTCTTAATTTTACCTGTCCAACTATCATAGCCACCCTTTAATATGTAAATATCTTGATAGCCAGCTTTTCGTAGTTTACTCGCAGCACGAATACTTGCGACTTTTTTTTGATCATAAAGATAAATAGGTTGATCTTTTCTTAAGCCTTCGATTCCAACACCCGTCCGAATTCCCGTTGTATAAGGAAGATTACGTGCTCCCATAATATGCCCAGCTCGGAACATATCTTTTTCGCGA
>JAATGB010000014.1 GCA_015654945.1 Lactobacillales bacterium
ACTGAAAATGAATTCACAATTACTAAAAATGAAATGGTCCTGACGTATACGTATACCAATGAAGATGGGACGTATCCAAAAGAGAAACTAGGAAATCTCGCACAAGAGAATCTAACGATCCAAATTACAAGCGAAGAAACAGCAGAAACAGATACTCCGACAGAACCGGATGTTTCGGTCGAAACTTCAGCTACGAAAAATGCTGTCAAAGCAAAAGATGACGCGACTGCTGAGACAGAAGAAACGACAGATTCGACAAGTAAAACGACGGCAGAAAATCAACCAAAAATAGCAACGGTTACAACGAATAATGGTTCAATCGGCTTAATGGTGACGATTCCAATTGATTTTTCAGTTTTAGCAACGGATAGCTACACAACTGCGGCAGAAGACTATTCAACAGAGATTGGCTCACTTTTAGAAAAATATCGTGCCATTGCGACCGAAATCGAAAATTATGAAAGCAGTGCAGAGTATCAATTAAATCGCTTGCTACATACGTCAGTAGAGGAATACTATCGAAATTTACTAGACGATGTGTACACTGGAACGAATGGTGAACGATTAGACTTAATTCAGACAGTAGAAAAAGAATATCAAGCAATTCTAGCGAAAAAAGAGCAATTGTCTTTACAGTTTACAGAGGTTCAAAATGGTACGGCAACGCTTCAGTCAAGTGTAGATACCCAAATGGACCTGTTGACATCATGGAAAAGCCAAATGGGGGAAATTACTTCCAATGAGACCGGTGTGAGTTCGATGAATGAAGGAACGAATACCCAAATCGAGGCGAATTTTTCACTACTGAAATCCTTGCTTGAAACAAGTAAAACGCTAAAAGAATCTTCTGAAACGAATGTGGAAGCAAATAATCGAGTCAAAGAAGTCTTTACCAGCTTTGATCAATCGGTTAAAGCAGCGCAGGAAAAAGGCAACGAGCTGTCCGCAAGCGCAAATACAGTTATGGATCAATTCAACAAAGAATTGCAAGAAAATGGCGATTTTGTGGGCTCATTTACGAAGGTCTTGAGTAATGCATACAATCAAGGCGTTTCAAATGATACGCTCTTGAAATTTATTTCAAATCCGTTACAAGAGAATTTAGCAGAAACCATTCAAAGCGCAGAGGTGTATACACCTTTTACGTGGGTTCTCCTCTTTTTTGGAATTAGCTTGTTTACAGGATATTTGTTTTCAACGCATAAATTTGTCAGCAAAACCCGTGATATTTTCAAACAGAATGTTGCTTGGCTGACGGATAACATGGTTAATACCATTCTGATTGTCGGCAGTATGTTGATTGTCGGGATCTTTGTCGGCTCTGTTAGTGCATCTTCCTTATATTTAGTAGCAGTGATGAAATTTTCGTGGGTTATGTACACTGTTCTGTTGTTGATGATTTTTGCGCTTTTAAATAATTTTTTAATCGAAAAGCTAGATGTGTATGGTTTAGCCAGTTCGCTCGTGCTGTTTATCAGCTATATTTTTGTATCTGATGCAGTGGGAAATTCAGTAATTACGGGAAAATTCGCACAATTGATTATGGATAAAAACCCATTATTAGCGACCGAACATTTACTGAGTCAATTCCTATCGAGCCAAGTGATATCAGGAGTTAGCTTTGTTTATCTTGCGCTCATTTTATTGGGCTGTATCTTACTAAATATTTTCATTCCAAATATCAATAAAAATTTATTTAGAGGGTGGCATAGTGAAAAAGATACACATATATCTCATTAATATCTGTTTGCTCTGGAGTTTGATTAGTTTTTTCAGCGTAACTACTTTTGCGGCCGAAGAGCTAGAGAATAACGATCTTGATTTAAAAGTGGAACGGATTGAAAACCAAGATAAAGCGAAAGAAAACCAAACGGGGTTGGCAGACGAATCTTTATTTGATGAAAAAAATCAAGCGAAAATTAAAAAATACAAGCAAGAACAGATAGCAAAACAAAAAGAAGTTAAAAATAGCTACTTTGTTTCGAAAACGGCAAAAATCAAAAGTGCAGATACAAAAAAATTATTTGACACTGAAACGGCGAGCAGCGCAACAAAACAAAAAGAGTCGGAAGCAGAAGATACGGAAAATAATGCCATGATGGGGTATGTTGCGGTTAGCATTGCAGCTGTTTTGGTGGGCATGATTGTATCGGTAAGAGTGATGAAAAAAGGAGAACGAATAAATGAGTCAGAATACCCATCTTAATATTACCTTGGTTTATCGTGATAAGAATATGGATCTACGCATCCCACAAGCGATTACCGTTTTTCAACTTGTGAAAGAGTTGAGTGCCATTTTTTCAGCCGAAATGTTGGGCAAAAAAGTACAGCTGAAAGTGATCAACAAAGGATTTTTGTTAAATGAAAAAGCGCGCATTAGCGATTATGCAATTGCAAATGGCGACATACTAGAAGTGTTGGGGGATTACTAATGAGTGAAGTAACTGAAAATAAAAAAAGATTTATCTTTAAGGAACAAGAATATGATTTTACGAAAGCAACACAAAAATGGACGATTAAAATAAAACAGTCTGATATGCGGATTAGTAACGAAAAAGAACTTTCTTTACTTGAAGCCTCCCACCCTTATTTACTGGGAACAGCAACGGAATGGTTAGAGGACAGTCTGGTACTGACGTGTAAGCTACCAGCAGGAGTGATTTCGTATGAGGAAATCAAACAGAAAAATAAATCGGAAAAGATTCGTGGAATTTTAAACGTTCTATCCTTAAAAATTTTAATCAATATGCCAATTGTCACGATTTTTCATCCTGAAAATATGGTGTTTGATCGTAATTTGATTCCACGATTAGCCTATCGAGGCTTGCGTGAAAAAATGGCACCTCAAGAAGTGACTGCGGCAGATTTTTTACGCCAAGGAAAATGTTTTGCATTGTCTCTGTTCACGAAAGAGGACTTTACTACCTTATACAATGGGCAATTAGAAATTGTGAAAAAAACAGACTTCACTGCAAAAATCAGCGCATGTGAAACCATCGAAGACTTGGAAGCCTATTTAGAAACTGTATATGAACAAACCGTATTGAAAGAAACCGCGACAACCGCAGTAGTTCCGAAAGTAAAATATAAAGTGTTTCAACAAGTTTCAATTTGGATGACCGTCGTTGCAATCTTAGCACTGGTGCCTCTCGGTTATTATTTGCTAAACAAAGATCCCTTCCAACAAAGCTTACTTACAACGGATCAAGAGTTTGTCCAAAAAAATTATGATGGGGTGATTGCAACCTTGAAAAATACCCAAGTTAAGAAAATTCCGATGCTGCAAAAATATGAAATGGCCTATGCAATTATTCAAGGGAAAGATCTGACAGAACAACAAAAAACCGCATTACTGAATAACGTCAGCTTGAAATCGGATGAAGATTTCTTGGATTTTTGGATTCAAAATGGTCGAGGTGAATTAGATGATTCCCTTGATTTAGCAAAAAAATTAGAAGATTCTGATCTGATTTTGTATGCACTTCATGAAAAAATAGAGCAAGTCCGTAATGATAGTTCTTTATCTGGAACAAAGAAACAGGAAGAAATTGAAGCCCTTGAAACAGAGTATGAAAAATTTGAAAAGAAAAAAGCAGAAAGTTTAACGAGTGAAACTGCAACAGAGGAATCTGGAACTGCGACTGAAACCACAACCCAACAAGAAGATTCTTCTGGAAAGGAATAACCCATGAACCGTAATCAAGTAATTATTTATATAGACCAATATCGCTATGAGTTCACGCTAGGCAAAGAAAAAACCTATCGGATCGGTCATGGAATTGAGAACGACTGGATCGTGCCACACCCGGATATGCCCATCTGTATGCTTACAACTGGGGAAGACCAGTGGACGTTGATGGATCAGACAGGCGCTGCTTATTCATTGAAGTTAAATGAGAAAAATGAATGGCAAGAAGGCGAATTTCCATTTGTGTGTTACCCAATTACGGATCTTTCACCACTATTGTTTGATCCATTAATTCAAGATCAGCTATACATTAGCAATGAAACCGGCAGTGATTTTCAAATTAAGGAAGAAGTAAAATTGTTATTGACCAAAGAAGCCACGAATTGGCAGGCGAAGATTATTGCAGGAACGGTCTATCATAACAATCTACGCGTAAATGAAGCGACGATTCGCTTGGAAAAAGGCGACGAGCTAAGCTATGGCGGTAATACATTTAAATTTTTTGCACAAGAAATTCATTTAAATCGAGGGTTCATCCAAAAGAGTAGCCTCAAGCAAGTCTTTTATTCGATTTATGCATTTAATGAAAATTATCCCGATTATCATCGTTCACCACGGATTATTTACCGTGAAAACGAAGATAAAATGGTGATTAACGCGCCAGCGGATGAACCTGCGAAACCAACAGATCAGCTGATCAAAGCGATTATACCACCGGTCATCATGATGGCTGTGACCATTGCGATGGCAATTGTCCAACCGCGGGGCCTTTATGTCCTTGTTTCGGTCGCAACCACCGTTGTTTCCATTATTTTTTCGATTTCTGGTTACATTAAAAGTCGCAAACAGTACAAACAGGATTTAAGCGACCGTACACGCCTTTACAATGAAGCGTTGAAGGAAAAAGCAACGGAAGTCTATGCAGTTAATCAAGAACAACGAGATGGGCAACTGTACCACTATCCTGCTATTCAAGCACTACACCGGATGACGGCGGAAATTAGCCCTCGTATTTATGAAAAAAACCAAATGCAGTTTGATTTTTTGTATTACCGCTTAGGACTTGGCGAAGTGAAAGCCAGTACGGAATTTACGTTTTCGAAAGCCGATAATGTCAATCAAAAAGATCCTTTGGAAAAGCAAGGATACGATTTGTATCAAACTAATTTACGCTTAGAAAATATGCCCATCATTACCAAACTAACCCAAGGACCAGTCGGTTATATTGGTCCCCGTAAATTAGTAATTGAACAGTTACAATTATTGGTGCAACAACTTTCAGTTTTCCATAGTTACCATGATTTGCAATTTATTTCGATCTTTCCAGAAAATGAATATGAAGAGTGGAAATGGATGCGTTGGTTGCCACATGCAACCTTGCAAGATGTCAATGTCCGTGGCTTTGTCTACGATCAACGAAGCCGGGACCAAGTATTGAACAGCTTGAATCAAATTTTGAAAAATCGTCAAAATGCGTTGAACGAAGCACCCAACAAACGGGAAGGTGTCTTGTTTTCCCCACATTATGTGATTCTGATTACAGATGAAAAATTAGTGATGGATCACGTGATTATGGAATTCTTCAATGAAGATCCGTCTGAGCTTGGTTGCAGTATCATCTTCGTTCAAGATGTGATGAGTAGCTTGTCAGAAAATGTGAAGACGGTTATTGATATCCGAGACCGCAATACCGGTGTTTTACTGATTGAAGAAGGGGATCTGAAGGATACACCGTTCCAATTGGATCATTTTCCTAAAAACTTTAACAAAGAAGATATCCCCAGAGATTTGGCTGCCTTGAATCATATGCAAACGCTGAAAAGCACGATTCCAGAAGCGATTACCTTCATGGAGATGTACAATGTGGAACGGATTGAAGAATTAAACATTCGTGGCCGTTGGGCGGAACATTCCCCGCATAAGAGTTTGGCTGTACCATTAGGTGTGCGTGGCAAAGACGATATCGTTTATTTGAACTTGCACGAAAAAGCCCACGGACCTCATGGACTTGTGGCAGGGACAACCGGTTCCGGGAAATCCGAAATCATCCAAAGCTACATTATCAGTTTGGCGGTTAATTTCCATCCTTATGATGTCGCTTTCCTACTGATTGACTACAAAGGCGGAGGAATGGCGAACTTATTCCTTGATCTGCCTCATTTACTCGGAACGATTACCAACTTAGATGGTGCCCAAAGTATGCGTGCCTTGGTTTCGATCAATGCCGAATTGAAACGTCGTCAACGACTATTCTCAGAAAACAATGTCAATCATATTAATCAATACCAAAAATTATATAAAAATGGTGAAGTAAAAGATCCAATGCCTCACTTGTTCTTAATTTCCGATGAGTTTGCGGAATTGAAATCGGAACAACCAGAGTTCATGGATGAATTAATTTCGACTGCTCGGATTGGTCGTTCTCTCGGAATTCACTTGATTCTTGCGACCCAAAAACCATCTGGCGTGGTCAATGACCAAATCTGGTCCAACTCGAAATTCAAGCTTGCCTTGAAAGTAGCGGATCGCTCAGATTCCATGGAAATCATCAAAACCCCTGATGCCGCAGAAATCACCCAACCAGGACGTGCGTACTTACAAGTTGGGAACAATGAAATCTACGAACTGTTCCAAAGTGCGTGGAGTGGTGCGGATTATCAACCAGATAAAGAAGATCAAAATATTGAAGATTATACGATATACCGGATCAACGAATTAGGACAATACGAGATTCTGAACGAAGATTTAAGTGGCTTGGACAATGTAGAAGATATCAAGAAGATTCCTTCTGAATTAGAAGCGGTTGTGGAAGGTGTGCGCCAAATTGTGGAAGAAGATCAGGTTGCGCCACTGCCAAGACCCTGGTTGCCACCACTTGAAACCCATATCACCGTTACCGATATTCATGAAGTGGACTTCAAAGAAGCCTGGCAAGAAGCCAAACAACCACTGAAACCTGTGATTGGTATGGTGGATATTCCAAGCATGCAAGCCCAAGAAACGTTGACTTTAGATTTAACAACCGATGGACATGTGGCGATCTTCGCCAGTCCTGCTTACGGAAAATCAACCTTCATTCAAACACTGGTCATGGACTTAGCACGAAGCCACAATCCCGAACACCTGAATGTCTATCTATTAGACTTTGGAACCAATGGACTATTACCATTGAAGAAATTACCTCATGTGGCAGATACCATGAGTGTGGATGATGAAGAAAAAATCGGCAAATTTGTCCGTCGGATGGATGGCGAAATCAAACGCCGGAAGAAATTACTTAGCCAATACTCTGTGGCAAGCCTTGCCATGTACGAACGAGCAAGTGGCCAAGAAGAACCGATTCTGTTGATTGCACTAGATGGCTACGAAGGCATGAAAGGTATGCCATTTGAAGAACAATTGGATAAGATGATTACCTTGATCTCTCGTGAAGGAACGGGAATCGGCATTCACTTAGTCATCTCAGCCGGACGCAGTAACAGCATGCGTGCCAATCTTTCAGGCAATATCAAGATCCAAATTCCGTTGAAGATCAATGACGAATCCGAAGCCCGCAACATCGTTGGACGCACCACACTGGTTGTCGAAGATGTCCAAGGACGAGGCTTAATTAAATTAGAACAACCCGAAGCCTTCCAAACAGCGCTACCAGCAGCTGGCGAAGACACGCTACAAATCATCGATGCGATCCAAGCCGAAGCCGAAATCATGAACACCCATTGGACCGGCAAACGACCAGAAGCGATCCCGATGGTGCCGGAAATATTGACATCAGAAGTGTTTATGTCAATGCCAAGTGTCCAAAGAGATATAGCAACACCATATCTGTTACCAATTGGTATCGACTTTGAAGATGTTCAAAGTGTGTCATGGGATAGTAAGTGTGGTAACTTACTGTTTGCATATGGAAAAGCGCAAGAAGGGGAAATTTTTGCACAAAGAACAATTGCACATGTACACAGCCATAACCATAAAGTATTGCTTTTTGATGTACCAAACAGTAGCCTCTATAGTGCATATGATCAAGTCGATGCCGTCGCAAGTACAAAAGAACAACATCATGATTTATTGGAAGTTATCCAATTGAAAAAAGAAAAACTTGAAGAAGAATTTGACGCATATAAAGAAAAAAATGGTAATGTGATCCCACTAGATTTTTATCAGGAAAAAGAACCAATTTTTATTGTATTACATCATGTCAATAAACTCATTGCAACGATGGATCCACAAGATGTGAAACGATTAGCAGAGCTGATGACGGAAGGGCACAACAAAGGATTTATCTTTATTACCACAGCGGATATTTTTGAGCTGTCTAAAGGATACGATGATGTGACCAAAGCATTGAAGCGGGTGGAAGAGATCATTTTGACCGTAAAATTAACGGAACAAGCAGCTTTTTCAGTTAATAATAAACCATATAAAGAAGCAAGTTTACAAGACAGTGAAGCGTATCATATTATCAATAGCATTGCATATAAGATTAAACAAGTAAAAGCATAGGAGAAAAAGAAGATTCTTTTTCTCTTTGAAAGGAGTACAAGGTATGTCATCAGCAACTATTAAAGCACAATTAACACAAGAGCAAGGGAAAAAAGAAGAACTTGAAGCGTTAAAAACAGAATTATCAGGGAAGAAAATTACAACAACTCCTGTTTTACAGGAAAGAAATACCGATGGAATGGCAGGAACAAAATACAAAGAACAGCATGAAAGTATGTTGAATACTGTTAAAAATTATACAAAAAAAATAAAAGCAGAAAAAAATAATGCCATGGTTGAGTTAGAAATCAAAATTAAAGAATACGACACACAAATTACAAGTTTAAGTTCAAGCTATCGACTAGCCGTTATCCAAGAAGAAGCAGCGCGTGTAGAAGCATCACGAAAGGCAGCGGAAGCAGCAAGCAAAGCAGCAGAGGCAGCTAAAAAAGCACAAGTATAGAGCACTAAGATAAAAGGATATAAGGAGGAAAGAGGATGGCAGTGAAGGTCACCAATATCACGGATATTGATAATTTAGGTAGCAAAATGAGTAGTTATAGTAGCTCTATAAAAGGAGCTACAGGCTCAGCACAAACAAGTTTCAATGGAAAAATTGAAGGCTCAAAAGCAGACGCAATTAATCAGTATATTGAAGTAATGAACGAATTAAGTAGTGCTGTGTTCACGGAGTTTCCTGATCTTGTACAACAATTTGGTGCTGCATGTAGTAAATATGCAGCGGCCTTACAAGGAGAGGGATTTAATAATAAAATCCGATCCACAAAAGCAGAAGTCAATGACCACTATTGTCTTACCTATGAAACAAAGCAGGTAAGTAAGACAACAGAACAAGCAAGCGCTGTGAAGTCAATGATTAACAAAATAGCAGGTATCGTGGATACCGTTGAATCTTCTAAAATTGATCCAGCAGAATTTGAAACCAAAATAAAATCAAAAACAACAAAGATTAAACAAACACGCTCGAACGTGGAACAAGATAAAAAAGCATTCATCGCAACCTTAACTCGTATAGAAAGTGGCTTAACGAATTGTCTACAAGCTATTAATCGTGTGACAACACTTGCTAACCCAACATCTGGTTTAAATGCGGCGACAATGATTAATTTGATAAGTAAGGGACTTCTAACTAAGGAAAATATGACGTCGGTACTTGAAAAGTCAAATAAGACAGATAGAAAAGCATTAGGCTATTTAGCAGATAGTAATTATGAACAGTTATTTGAATTAGATCCAAATAAACTAAGTGATAGTACGTATGGTTTAATGATTGAACATGTTGCAAACAATAAGGAACATCCAAAAGAAGTTGAAAAATTAGTCAATGGATTATTTGGTCAAACTTCTAAGGGAGCAGAAGAACGAGTTAAAACCTATTTAGAAAAATTCTCACAACAAACCTTACTGCAAACCACACAAATGAGTATGATTTTGGCAGTGGATGATAGCGATGCCGATTTATTAGTACGGTATAATAGTATGCGGCAACTAGACTCATTCTTCGAAACACTGTACGTTTTAAATCCTGTAAAATCTGGAGCGAGCTGGAAACCTTCTGATGAGCAGAAAAAATATGGTGTCACGGGGATCAGTACGAATTATTATGGAAAGATTACAGGTTTATCATTTGGTAGCAATGGAATTACTTTTGACTTGAAAAAGTATACCTCTGTAGCAGGAATTACAGCAAAAGAAAGCTCAGCCATTGAGAGTATTCGTTATGATGGTAAATATGAATTTAAAGAAGCCGAAGAAAATAAACGATTAAATGATATCCGAGAAGAAAAAAATGCGTATCTATTAAAAGTAATGGGATCGGGATTAATGACTACCGTTGGAATATTTGCACCAGAACTAAGCTTAGCAATTGGAATAGTTACCGCAATTGGAAATAGTGGTAAGAATAGTGAAAAGCTGAAAACAGCCACAGATATTGGGAAATTTTATGAAAAGGGAATCCTAGAATATCAAAAAGGAAAATATGGAAATGACAAAGCAGGATTTGAAGATTGGAAAAAAGGTTATGATTCGAAAAACTCTGCGATTGGTGGAATTAGCTCGTATATAAGCACCATTACAGAACTTACAGAAGGTTGGGATAAACTAAATCAAGAGGAACAAAAGGCAAAATTAGATCGATTGAACAGTATTTTAGATGTTGGCGGCTTGGCTATTAAAGATGGTGGTGATATGGTTTACGCGCAAGCAACTGCTATAGAAAAAATGAATTATGAGCAACAGCAACGATTGTTGGCACTTACGAATAATGGATATGAGAGCTTCTTTAAGAGTTTATCTGAGAAAGATGCAAAAGTGATTAGTGAACAATTAGATGAGAACAATCCAGTAGATAATTTTATTTTTCATGGTGGGGATCCATTTGATGATAAAGTGAAATTAGAT
>JAATGB010000027.1 GCA_015654945.1 Lactobacillales bacterium
TAGACTATTTTGTTTACATAGTAGGGCTTGTAATAAGTACCACCGTTAGCAAATGCTGCATAAGCTGCAGCCAATTGCATGGGGCTAATCGAATCGGAAGAAATTCCTTTTGAGTAGGTCATCTCTGTAGACGAGTAGTTAATCCCTAATTTTTTCAGAAATTCTGCCGACTTGTCTAAGCCGACTGCTTCAAGAGTTTTAACGGCAGGTATATTCCGGGAATCAATTAGTGCTTGTCGAATGGTGATGTTTCCTTTATAAGCCAAATCATAGTTTTCTACAGGAGTTGTCGTGCTTTGTCCTGGATAGTTATAGGGAGCATCTAAAACGTATCGACCAGTTGAATAATTTAAATATTCAATTGCTGGACCATAATCCGTAATCGGTTTTACTGTGGAGCCTAAATCTCTTTTGGATGTTGTTGCTAAATTTTCTCCAAATGTAACTCCATCCGCGACTTTTCGCGAGCCAATCTGAGCGCGAACTTGTCCGGTTTTAACATCAACTACGGTTACTGCAGCTTTAAAATCATCACTTGGATAAAGTATATATTCGTCGCTATTGACCAAATTATAAAGATAGTTTTGTGCGTTCATATCTAAGTTGGTATAAATACTCATGCCATCTGTATAGACATTTTTCTTCGTTTTTTGTTCGACTTCTTTTATGACTTCTTTTAAATAATTATCGATGACTTTTTGTGTTTGCGAAGTTTGTTTTTGTTCGACTATACCATCTGTAATCGCGGTGTTTACTGCGGAAGTATATTCTTTTTTTGTTATTTTTTTATCCGCATACATTTCTTTTAAAACAAGATCTCGTCGTTCTTTTGCCGCTTTTTGAACCGTTTTGTCAGTGCTAGTTGGATCGTAATCGGCAGGAGCTTGCGGCATCCCGGCAATAATCGCTGTCTGTGCGAGTGTTAATTTATCAAGAGATTTTCCGTAATAGGATTGCGCAGCGGTTTCCATCCCATATACACCGTTATTCATATAAACTTTGTTAATGTAGTACATTAATATTTCATCTTTTGATTTTTTTCGTTCTAATTTAATCGCTAACCATGCTTCCTGCGCTTTTCTTTTGATGGTTTGATCTTCTTCTTTTGTTGAAAAATAGGATAGCTTTATTAATTGTTGGGTAAGGGTACTACCACCTTGTAGGCTATTGCCCTTGGCATTTGATACAAAAGCGCCGACAATTCGAATTGGGTCTACGCCAATATGTTTGTAGAAGCGTTTATCTTCGATTGACGTAATCGCATCTTTTAGTTGTTGGGGAATTTCATTAGCCGTAATTGTTTCCCTTTTTTTACTTCCAAGCTCTTGAATCAAATTTCCGTTGATATCATAAAATTTTGAAGATAATGTATCCTCAAGCTTGGAATCTTTTAGTTCAGGTGCACTTTTCGCATAGCTCCAAAAAAGACCCACACCAGCAAGAATAGCCAAACAACCTATGAAAACTAAAATTAAAAATAATTTCAAAAAAATCTTTCTTTTTTTCTTCGGTGCTCGACCTACACGAGAATTTTGATTATCCATATTGAATCTCCTTAGATATATAGTCATCTACCGCTTTAAGGTAGGGGATACGTGGAGCAATCGCCAGTTTTATTTCATAGCCAGTTGTTTCAAAGGTCTGGAACGAAATTGATTTCCGCTGGTTCATTTTTTGATTTTCCCAAGAAGTGATTACATGATTTGCTCCGAGTAAGAAACATTTATTTAGGGTTGAAAACCAAACCAAAACAAAACAAACTCCCTTTTGTTGGATGCATTGTTTCATGTGATTAATCTGGTGTTCATGGAAATTTTTCAAGGGAAATGAAGTCTTATTTTTTGTTTCTTTTGCCTCGAAGTCAAGATAGTATCCATCATACACTCCATTATAATCAGTGGTCGAAGCCTGATTGAAATAGGCTTCTGTAATGACTGCTGCACTTCTTCTAGGATAATCTACTTTGACTATCTTTAATGGAGTCGGTTTTTTGTGAATAACTGCTAAATTTCGATTTAAGTAATAAAGATTGCTTTGATTGATTTCTTCTTCGAAATTCATCCCTCGATTTGCAAATTGAGGAGACTTTTTTTGGTTTTTTTCTTGCTTTTTAATGGAATTACCTTCATTATTAGGAAAAGGCATCCCATTAGGATAGTTAAAAGCCACTTGCACCACACTCCTAAAGCACATTATACCAAAAAACGTAAAGTAAAGGAAAGATAAGAATGGATTTTTTTGTGAAACGCTTATATATTACGGGTTATAGGAGTTTTGAACTGGGTGTTTTCCAAGAAGAAGATGCCAAAATTGTGATTATTAAAAAAGTAATAAGAAATCACATACTGTCTTTTATTGATCAAGGAGTGGAATGGATTCTTTTGTCAGGAAACTTAGGAGTGGAGTATTGGGCCTTTGAAGTGATTGAAGAGTTAAAAAGAGAATACGATGAATTAAAAGTTGCCATTATCTATCCATTCTTAAATTTTGGTGAAAAATGGAATGAAAAAAATCTAGTAAAAAAAAGATATGTAGAGGAGCATGCTGACTTTGTCGAATATACCTCGCATAAAGAGTATGAAAATCCACAGCAATTAAAAAATCATACCCAGTTTCTTTTAACGCATACCGAATGCGCACTGATTATCTACGAAGAAGAATATGAAGGAAAAAGTAAATATTTTTATCAAGATGTAAAAAAATATCAAGAAAAAAACAGCTATACGCTGGATCAGGTAACCCTGGATGATCTGCAAAACTCATTAGACTAATAATTTATAGTAATTGAATTTGATTTTCATGAGTTTTTTAGTTACAATAGAAAGAGAAGGAATACATAAACGAGGTGCGAAGATGGCGAAACTAATTTATTCAGCAAAAGAGATTTTACAAAAAGAATTTAAATCGAAAATGAGAGGGTACGATCCTGTTGATGTAGATGAATTCTTGGACAATATAATCAAGGATTATGAAACGTACAATAAAGAAATCACGTCACTAAAAGAAGAAAACCAACGCTTAATTGCGAAAGTGGACCAATTAACGAAAAGTCAATCAGGTTTATCTCGTGTACAACAAGAAGCACCAAAAACAAGTGCGGTAACGAATTTTGACATTTTAAAACGTTTGTCCAATCTTGAAAAACATGTATTTGGAAATAAATTAGACACAGATGATGGCGATACAAAGCAGTTTTAATAAAGCAAAATCTAATATGTAGTTTTTGGGTAATTGCGGCTTATCTATAAAGGATAGGCTGAGGAAAGTCCATGCTCGCACAAGCTGAGATGCTTGTAGTGTTCGTGCTTAGCGAAATCATAAGCTAAGGTAACTTGTTAAGTTAACGGCAGAAAAAACAGCTAAAGCGTAAAGCCATGCTGGAGTATTCTTGAAAGTGCCACAGTGACGAAGTGATTTTAGAAATGGAATCAGTGGAACGCGGTAAACCCCTCGAGCGAGCAACCCAAACTATGGTAGGGGCGCTCTTTTTAAGGAATTCAACAAGAAAAAGAGACAGAGAGATCTGTAGATAGATAATTACCGTTGATATTTTTGCCTGAGAAAATATCAATACAGAACATGGCTTACAGAAAACTACATATATCAGGTTATCCTTCCAAACGGGAGGGCTTTTTTTTAGATAATCAACCCTAGAAAGGGGTAAAATAATGAATGAGTTTAAACTAGTTGCAACGGCTGCCAGTGGAATCGAAGCATTAGTTGGTAAAGAGTTACGTGACCTTGGAATCGAATGTCAAATAGAAAATAGCAAAGCAATCTTTCACGGCGACCTAGCAACAATTGCTAAAGCTAATTTATGGCTGCGAACTGCTGATCGAGTAAAGATTGTTGTGGGCGAATTTAAAGCGACCACGTTTGATGAGCTTTTTGAAAAGACAAAAGCTTTGCCTTGGGAGGAGTATTTACCGCTAGATGCTGCTTTTCCAGTCGCTGGCAAGTCAATAAAGTCCACCTTATTTAGTGTTTCGGATTGTCAAGCAATCACCAAAAAAGCAATTGTTGAAAGATTAAGTGATTATTATCATCGCTATAGTCGTTTACCGGAATCAGGCGCGACCTACTCATTGGAAGTTGCTTTATTAAAGGATCAGGTGACAATCACGCTAGATACAACAGGACCCAGTTTATTCAAACGCGGTTACCGCATGGATAAAGGTGGTGCGCCTTTGAAAGAAAACATGGCTGCTGCTTTAGTCTTATTGACAAGCTGGCGCAAAGATCGCCCTTTTCACGATCCAGTATGTGGTTCTGGAACGATCTGTATTGAAGCTGCTTTAATTGGACATAATATTGCACCCGGATTTAATCGCGCTTTCGCATGTGAAGACTGGGCTTGGTTTCCTGAAGCTATTTTTGCTACGGCCCGTGCAGATGCAGAGAAAGTTGCCGATTACGATGTTGAATTGGATATTTTGGGAACCGATATTGATGGTCGAATGATTGAAATTTCGAAAGCAAATGCCGAAGAAGCTGGTTTAGGCGATTCAATTACGTTTAAACAGATGCAATTAAAAGATTTTACAACGACAAAAGAAAATGGTGTAATGATTGCAAATCCACCTTATGGGGAACGTCTCGGAGATGAAGAAGCTGTGCGGAAGCTTTACAAAGAAATGGGACAAGTTTATCGACCATTGAAAACATGGAGTAAATATATTTTAACGAGCGATTTGCTTTTTGAAAATTTTTATGGCGAAAAAGCGACAAAAAAACGTAAATTATACAACGGTGCTTTACGCACGGATTTGTTCCAATATTGGGGGAAACGATCACCTAAAAAGTAAAAGGAGTAATGAAAATGACAAAAGAACAAGAATTTTTTGCTTATCTTAAAGAAATTGCTTTATTAAATGAAGCTAATGGCTTATTGGAATGGGATAGCCAAACAGGAATGCCGCAAGCAGGCGCTGCTAATCGTGCAGAGGTTTCTAGTTATATTTCAGGACTTGCATTTGAAAAAAAAGTTAACCAAACGATGGCCGACTTTTTAGCTTATTTTGAGAAAAATGAGGCTGAACTATCTGAACTTGGCACGGAAGTAGTGAAAAAGGTCAAAGAAGAGTATGAATTAAATCATAATATTCCAACAGAACGCTTTCAAAAATTAATGAAAGCAACTTCGCAAGCACATAGTGATTGGTTAAAAGCACGTGAAAATAATCAATTTAGTGATTTTCAACCAATTTTAGAGGAAATTGTCGCTCTGTTAAAAGAATTTATTCCTTTATGGAAAAAAGATGAAAAAACACCTTATGATGTGTTACTAAATCAATATGAGCCAGAAATGACAACCGAAATTTTGGATCAAGTCTTTGGTCAGGTGAGAGACGGGATCATTGAATTACGCAAAACCATTGCTGAAAAAGGAACAAAACCACGCACAGATTTTGTTCATCGTCATGTTTCAAAAGAGCAACAACGCTCGTTTGTCACACAAGTGGTGACACAATTAGGCTATGATTTTGATCGTGGGCGACTGGATGATACTGTTCATCCCTTTATGCTTGACTTAAACCGTAATGATGCCCGCATTACAACTCGTTGGAATGAAGAAGATGTGGCAATGGCGACATTTGGCGTGATCCACGAAGCTGGCCACGGTATGTATGAACAAAATATCGCGGAAAAATATGATTATACGCCTCTAGGTGGCGGAACGTCGATGGGAATTCATGAATCACAATCCTTGTTTAATGAAATTATTATTGGTAGCAGCAAAGCATTTTGGAAAAAACAATATCCGCTTTTACAAAAAATAACAGCAGGAACCTTTGCTGATATTGATTTTGAAACGTTTTATAAAGGATTAAAAGAAACAAAAGCAAGTTTGATTCGGATTGAGGCAGATTCGCTTACCTATCCAATTCATATTATTATTCGCTATGAAATTGAAAAAATGCTTTTTAATGGCACGATTGAAGTGAAAGATTTACCACAAATTTGGAATGATAAATACGAAGAATATCTTGGCATTCGCCCAGAAAATGACTTAGAAGGTGTGTTACAAGATGTCCATTGGTCAGGCGGAAGTTTCGGCTATTTTCCTTCTTATGCATTAGGTTATATGTACGCCGCTCAATTACGTCACGCCATGAATCAAGACATCGACATTGAAAAAATAGTAGCATCGAACGATTATTCACCCATTAGAAAATGGTTAACCAAAAATATTCATCAATATGGTGCTTCTCGCAAACCAAACCAACTAATCAAAGATGCAACGGGTGAAGCCTTGAATCCACAATATCTATTGGATTACATGAAAAAAATCTATTTTGATGTTTATAATATTTCAGAATAACAATCAAACAACAGAAAGATAAGTCAAATACTGAGAGGGCAAAGCTCTTCGGAATTTGATTTATTTTTTTAAGCAATGATTTGGTTATTTTGTGGTAAAATAGAGACAAATAGACTTATAGAAACAGCGGGTGGAGAAAAATGACTTCTATTTTACGCTTGATTGGTCTTTACTATGGTGTGATATTTAATGGTATGATTTTACTGTTTTTAGGAAAAATTTTTATTGATTCCTTTGCTTCGAGAAATATCTTAAAGATTGGCTCATTTGGAATTCTGACCGTTTTGATGTTGGCTTGGTGCATTTATTTATTTAAAACAACGATCAAAAATAAAAATGAAACAACCTAATTTTTGCGTAGTTAAATAGCGAAGGCAGAAAAAAGCCAGCAAATTAGGTTAAATCAATTTGATGACTTTTAAAACCAGCATGCTTTATGAAGATTTTCGCGAAAGATAAAAACGGCGCCTTGGCTTATCATAAGTAAAGCCTTCCCCAATTGCTTCATGAACATTGATCACAGAGATAAAGGCCTTAGGATCAACTGCCTCAACTAATAATTTCATTTGAATAATTTCTTGTGGACTAACAACGCAATAAATAATTTTTTTGTTTTCTTTTGAATAGGCACCTTCACCATGTAAAAAAGTAACGCCTCTTTCAAATGTAGAAAGAATATTCGCTGCAATTTGTTCGCTTTCGTTGGTGACAATCAGAATTCCTTTTGCTGTATAAGCTCCGTCTTGAACAAAATCAATAATTTTGCTAAAAACAAAAGAGGCAATGAGTGTGTACATCATGTGCTTAACATCTAAGTAACAAAGGGAAAGCAAGAGAACACAAATATCAAAATAAAGTAACGAACGTCCCATTGAAATGCCCATTTTTTTCTCTAAAATTCGTGCAACAATATCTGAACCACCAGTTGTCCCACCTACACGATAGACGAAACCGCTTCCTAAGCCCGAAAACAAACCCGCTAAGAGCGATGCAATCAATAAGTCGTGGTCGATTCCAATTGTAATAGGGACTCTTTGCCATATCCATAAAAAAATGGAAAGAGAAGCTGTGCCAATAATTGTGTAGATAAACGAGCGTGATCCTAGAACTTTACCACCAAATAAAATTAGAGGAATATTAATAAGTAAGGTTGTATAAGCCGGATCAAGTCCTATAAGGGCATGAAGAATCAGTGTTATTCCTGTCACACCACCTTCTGCAAGGTTATTTGCGATATTAAACGTTACCAAGCCAAAAGCGTAGAGACATGTCCCCAATACGATAAAAAAAATATCTCTGACGCGAATCGATTCTTTGATCATCTAATTCCCTCTTTCTATCCTAACTAAAGTTAATAGTATCATTAGAAAATCAGAACAGCAAGAAAGCTCGGAAATAACTCTCTAAAATTGGTTACAATTCCGATCAATTTTGGTAAGATTAAGTAACAGTAGAAAAGAGGGATGGCAAAAGTGGTAGAGCAAAAAGCAACACTAAAATCCATGCAACTGGAAGTGGACGAATATATTCAACAATTTAAAACGGGTTATTTTTCTCCATTAGCTCAAATGGCGCGGATGACAGAAGAAGTCGGTGAATTGGCAAGGGAAATCAATCATTTTTACGGTGAAAAATCCAAAAAAACAATTGAAGAAGCATATACTGTAAAAGAAGAGTTAGCAGATGTGATGATTGTTCTAATCATGATGGCGAATTCTTTAGATATTGACTTGAGCGAAGCTTTTAAACAAAATATGAATAAATTTAATCAAAGAGATAAGTATCGTTTTGAAAGAAAGGATGGAAGGACACATGATTAGGATAATCGTTGCTGGTTTTAAAGGAAGAATGGGATCAACGGCTACAAAAATGGTTCTTGCACATGAAAACTTTGAATTGGTCGGAGTGCTGGATCCTTATGCAAAGGAAAAGAATATTAATGAGCTAGCTGAATATAGTGAACAAAATGTGCCAGTTTTTAAAACAAAAGAAGCGCTCGTTAACGAAATCGAAGCTGCTGTTTGGATTGATTTCACAATACCAGATGTTGCTTATAAAAATACGCGCTTTGCGCTGGAGCATAAAATCGCTCCTGTAGTGGGAACAACGGGATTTAGTGAAGAACAAGTACTGGACTTGCAAAAATGTGCGAAAGAACAAAAAGTTGGTGGACTCATTGCGCCTAATTTTGCTGTTGGTGCTGTCTTGATGATGCAGTTTGCGAAAAAAGCGGTTGAATATTTTCCAGATGTCGAAATTATTGAGTTACATCATGACAATAAATTAGATGCACCAAGTGGTACAGCAATTAAAACAGCAGAAATGCTTGCTGAAGTACGTAAATCAAAAAAGCAAGGAAACCCTGAAGAAAAAGAAACGCTTCCAGGCGCGCGCGGAGCAAATTATGATGGTATGCGTATTCATAGCGTCCGACTACCCGGACTGATTGCGCACCAACAGGTTCAATTTGGCAGTATTGGCGAAGGCTTAACGATCCGCCACGATTCATATGATCGCAGTTCATTTATGACGGGAGTAGCACTGGGTTGTCAAAAAGTTGTTGATTTAGAAGAATTGATCTATGGATTGGAACATCTTCTATGAGAATGGACACATTACCTGCTGAATTCATTCAAGCAATTCCAGTGCTTGAAGCATTAGAAAACGAAGGATTTGAAGCCTATTTTGTTGGTGGCAGTGTTCGGGATGTTTTGTTAGCTAAAAAAATTAGCGATGTAGATATTGCGACAAGTGCCTATCCAGAAGAAGTGAAAAATATATTTAAGCGAACGGTTGATATTGGAATTGAGCATGGGACAGTTTTAGTTTTGCATCAAGAGAATCAGTATGAAATTACGACTTTCCGAACTGAATCTACGTATCAAGATTATCGTCGACCTGACGAGGTTCAGTTTGTTCGTTCGTTAGAGGATGATTTAAAACGGCGTGATTTTACGATTAACGCTCTCGCAATGAATAAATCAGGTGAAGTTATTGACTTGTTTCAGGGAATGACAGATCTTCAAAATAAGACGATTCGTGCGGTCGGAGAGGCAAAAGAACGTTTCCATGAAGACGCATTACGCATGATGCGCGCATTACGTTTTGCGAGTCAATTGACATTTAAAATTGATTCTGAAACACTGGCAGCTATCAAGCAACATCATCAACTATTAGCCAAAATTTCAGTTGAGAGAATCCAAATTGAATTTGTAAAGTTAATGCTAGGTATTAATCGAGAATATGCCTTAGAAATGTTTATTACAACAAATTGCTATCGTTATTGTCCAGGTTTTGCAGCGAGAGAAGAGGATTTGAAAAAATTTAAAATTTGTAAAACAGCTCCCTTTATTTCAGAAGAGATGGTTTGGCTCGAACTAGTCTATTTATTTGAACTGTCATCTAGTCAGGTTATTTCATTTTTAAAAGGTTGGAAATGTTCCAATCATTTGGCTCAAAAAGTGGCGAAAGCATTGACTGCTTTAAATTGGCGCATGCATAAATCATGGAATCAAGAGCTTTTGTATCAGTCTGGTTATGAGATTGTTGAATTAGTTGAAGAAACGCTGCTATTTTTCAATAAACCAAATGAAATAGCAGAAAATATTTTACGTTATCAGAAGCTTACGATCCATTCGTTAAAAGATTTGGCAATTAATGGTAATGAGCTGCTTCATGATGCTAAAATTCCTGCTGGCCCAATGATCGGAAAAATTTTACATTTTTTAGAAATAAAAGTTGTCAACAATGAGTTAGAAAACAAGAAGGATTGTTTACTCAAAATAGCTCGTATTTATTTCGAATCAAATCAATAAGATAAGTGAAGTTTTTGTTAGAATATGATAAACTAGTTTTGTAAAGCAAAAAGAAAGAATAGTAAGGAGAATGGAAATGTCAAAAGAAATGAGCAGCCTAAAATTTTATTTTAGAAATAATGAAACATGGACCATTAACCGTGAATATATTGGTGATCTTTGGATCAAACAAGTTACAACCAGCTTTGGTAGAATTCATGGAGGGGAACTTCAAAAAATTCATCCGTGTGAAGGGTTTAAAATTGAAATCTTGCCTGATGCTGAAAATGTACAGACTGATGATATTAATTCGGGTGGTCTTGAATTAGGAATGTTTGCTCGAGCTTTGAAATATGAAGATATTGAAAAAATGGAAATTATTTTTGATAATAAAGACGTAGACCTTATTTATTTCCCCTATTTAGACAAGGCAACACCTGGTCAAGAAGGATTGGATAACCAATATCAAACGACACGTATTGGCAAAGACAAGCATTTGTACATTGTCATTGATCCAGAAAAAACAGTAGACACCGTTTATACTGATAAATTTTAAAATGCTGGAACGAGGAGTTACTCTTCGTTCTTTTTATTTAATAAATTTTTTTAGTGAAACTATAAAAATAGTTCGCTAATTCCGTTTTTTCTTGGAAAATGTTCTGAAAAATAGTATACTGTTTCTGTAAATAGTGAACGAAAAAGTATTTTTCTTACTAAATGTTCGCTACTAAAAATAAGGAGTGAATGAATTGAGATCAGATATAGCTATTGCTCAAGCCACAAAGTTAGTACCAATCAAAGAAATAGCGGAAAACATTGGATTAAATGAAGAAGAGATCGAATATTATGGGAAATACAAAGCAAAACTATCTTTTGAAGCAATTCAACGTTTTTCAGAAAATGAGAATGGCAAATTGATTTTAGTAACAGCAATTAACCCAACCCCTGCTGGAGAAGGAAAATCAACGGTGACGATTGGTTTGGCAGATGCGTTAAATCATTTACAGAAAAAAACGATGATTGCATTGAGGGAGCCTTCCTTAGGACCCGTCATGGGAGTGAAAGGCGGTGCGACAGGTGGCGGTTATTCACAAGTCTTGCCAATGGAAGATATCAATTTACATTTTACTGGTGATATGCACGCAATTACCACTGCAAATAATGCATTGTCCGCATTAATTGATAATCATCTACAACAAGGAAATGACTTAAATTTAGATCCAAGAAGAATCATTTGGAAAAGAGTGGTCGATTTAAATGACCGAGCTTTACGCAATGTCATTGTGGGCTTAGGCGGGCCGCTACAAGGAGTTCCGCGAGAAGATGGCTTTGATATTACTGTTGCAAGCGAGATTATGGCAATTCTTTGCCTTGCTACTGGTATTAGTGACTTAAAGAAAAGACTAAGTCAAATTGTGATCGGCTATACCTATGATCGGAAATTTGTGACAGTCGGTGATTTAAAGGTCGAAGGAGCCTTGGCACTGCTTTTAAAGGAGGCTTTAAAACCCAATTTGGTTCAAACTGTTTACCATACACCAGCGTTGGTTCATGGAGGTCCTTTTGCAAATATTGCGCATGGCTGTAATAGTGTATTAGCAACGCAAACGGCTTTGAAAATGGCGGATTATGTAGTTACGGAAGCAGGATTTGGGGCAGATCTTGGTGGCGAAAAATTTCTTGATATTAAGGTGCCTAATCTTGAAAAAGCGCCAGATGCAATTGTAATTGTTGCGACGATTCGAGCGCTAAAAATGCATGGCGGAGCAAAAAAAACAACTTTATCAGAAGAAAATATCGCCGCTTTAAAGTCTGGTTTTGCTAATTTGCAAAAACATATCGAAAATATGCAACGTTATAATGTTCCTGTAGTGGTCGCCTTAAATGAATTTATCACGGATACTGATTTAGAAAAAAGAACAGTTATCAAATGTTGCCAAGAATTGGGAATTACGATCCAAACTGCCAGTGTTTGGGAAAAAGGTGCAGAGGGTGGCGTGGAATTGGCACAAGCGGTTCTTGCGACGATGAACCAATCAGGAGAAAAAATTTTCGTGCCGCTTTACACACCCAAAATGTCAATTAAAGAAAAAGCAGAACGGATTGTAAAAGAAATTTACGGTGGTACTCAACTTGTGCTTTCATCAAAAGCGGAAAAACAATTATTGGATTTTGAAAAAAATGGCTGGTCTCAACTACCTGTATGTATGGCAAAAACGCAGTACTCGTTGTCCGATGATCCAACAAAATTAGGACGACCAACTGATTTTGCAGTTACGATTCGCGAATTTGTTCCTAAAATTGGTGCTGGATTTATTGTTGCGTTAACTGGAGATGTTATGACGATGCCGGGATTACCAAAGAAACCAGCGGCATTAAATATGGACGTGGACGCTGCTGGAAATGCTTCAGGCTTATTCTAATATTACCAATGTTACAAAAACAATAAAAAAATGTTAAAGAAAAGCATTTTTCACGGTTTTTTGAAACTTTTAAGTTATACTTAAGGTAACAAAAAAGAGGGAAGTGTCGTGCAGATGGGGAAAAAATCAACTGTTGTATACAAAGTTGGATTTTATTTAGGCCGGGTTTTTATCTACTATCCATCAGTTGCTAAGAAAGTTTTCCTATCTTCAAAAACTTCTAGAAAACATGCACCTGTTCGTAAAAATTAAGTAGCCGAAAGAGTTAAGTAGCGGAAATGAAA
>JAATGB010000036.1 GCA_015654945.1 Lactobacillales bacterium
AAATCTTCGAGGTGTTCTTGGAATTGAGATGTTTTTAACAGAAGAAGGCAATATTTATATAAATGAATTGGCACCACGACCACATAATTCTGGACATTACTCCATTGAAGCCTGTGATTTGTCTCAGTTTGAGGCACATATTCGTGGAATTTGTAATTGGCGCTTGCCAGAGGTCACCTTATTATCACCAGCTGTAATGGTGAATATTTTAGGGCAACATTATACAGATACGGTAGCAAAAATTAATAAAAAGCCAAAATGGCACTATCATTATTATGGAAAATTAGTACCTAAAACTAATCGTAAAGTGGGGCATATTACCATTTTAACTCACTACATTGATGAAACGTTAGCTGAGATTAAAGAGATGAGAATTTGGGATTAAGTCTATTTATAAGGATGAGGATCATGTTTTTGTGCGCATAAATAATTTTTTCAAGGAGAGAAAAAGATGATTGAACGCTATACGCGACCTGAAATGGGGCAAATTTGGACAGACGAAAATCGCTACAAGGCTTGGTTAGAAGTGGAGATTCTAGCGGATGAAGCATGGGCAGAATTAGGCGAAATTCCCAAAGAAGATGTGCTGAAAATTCGTGAAAAGGCTACTTTTAATGTAGCCAGAATTGAAGAAATAGAGGAAAGTACCCGTCATGATGTGGTTGCTTTTACACGAGCAGTTTCAGAATCCTTAGGTGAAGAAAGAAAATGGATTCATTACGGCTTGACCAGTACAGATGTGGTAGATACAGCATATGGTTATCTGATGAAGCAAGCGAATGACCTTATTCGAGCAGATTTGCAACGCTTTTTAACGATTATTGGCGAAAAAGCAAAAACGTATCAATATACAGTTTGCATGGGGCGCACGCATGGTGTGCATGCAGAGCCAACGACGTTTGGTTTGAAATTGGCACTTTGGTATTCAGAAATGAAAAGAAATATTGAACGTTTTGAGCGTGCAGCAAAAGGCGTTGAGGCAGGTAAAATTAGCGGAGCCGTCGGAACTTTTGCAAACATCCCACCTTTTGTGGAAGAGTATGTCTGTCAAAAATTGGGAACACGTGCTCAAGAAATTTCCACACAAGTATTACCACGCGACCTGCATGCAGATTATTTTTCCGTCTTGGGCTTAATTGCCACGAGTATTGAAAAATTTGCAACTGAAATTCGTGGGTTGCAAAAATCAGAAACAAGGGAAGTAGAAGAGTTTTTTGCAAAGGGTCAAAAAGGCTCTTCGGCGATGCCGCATAAACGGAATCCAATTGGTTCAGAAAATATGTGTGGTCTGGCTCGAGTTGTCCGCGGGCATATGATGACAGCTTATGAAAATGTTACCTTGTGGCACGAACGAGATATTTCACACTCTTCTGCAGAGAGAATTATTGTACCTGATACGACAATTCTGATTGATTATATGTTGCAACGGTTTGGCACAATTGTGCGTGATCTAACTGTTTTTCCTGAAAATATGAAACGAAATATGGATGCAACGTTTGGATTGATATACAGCCAAAGAGTATTACTTAAGTTGATTGACAAAGGGATGAGTCGTGAAGCGGCTTATGATCTAATCCAACCTAAAACGGCTTTTGCTTGGGATCACCAAACTGCTTTTCGACCGTTGTTAGAAGAAGACGAAAAAGTCCGTGGCTATCTTACAGAAGCAGATATAGCGGATGCATTTGATTATCAATGGCATTTAAAAAATGTTGATGTGATTTTTAAACGAGTGGGTTTATAAAAAATGAGCCAAATCGGTGTTGGTGAGCAACTAGCTCGCCGACGCTTTTTTGTATGTTCTGAAAACCACCTGCTATGAGGGTGGTTTTGCTTTAAATTTTACTAACTCAACCAGTGAAAGTGTGGCAAAGTGATCTGAAGCTAAAGGGATTTGTGTCCATTTTAAAGTAGAAAATTTATGGAAGCTGCGCGAAACTTAGCGTTCATTGGGAATCTTTTCGGGAAAAACATCTCTCGACTAAACACGAACTATTTTTAAATAAAAGTGTATTATCATTCGATTTTATTTGACTTATTGTTTGATTGATTGTTAGAATGGTAATGAAAGATTAGCGTGAAAATCAGCAAGCAAAAAGCAATAGAAAGGAAGTTTGAAATTTGCAAAAGCAGTCATTATTATATGAAGGGAAAGCAAAAAAAATCTACCAAACGGATGATAAACAAGTTTATTGGGTCGAATATCTTGATCAAGCTACTGCCCTGAATGGTTTGAAGAAAGACAGCATTACCGGTAAAGGAACGCTGAATAATCAAATTACGAGTGCGATTTTTCAAGAATTACGAAAAAATAAAATTGAAAGCCATTTTGTTGAAATGATCTCTAAAACCGAACAATTAATTGAGGCAGTTACCATGTTTCCTTTAGAAGTAGTGGTTCGAAATATCACGGCTGGTAGTTTTGCGAAACGTTTTGGCAAAGAAGAAGGCGCACTTTTGGCTTTTCCAGTCATTGAATTCTATTATAAAAATGATGTACTAGATGATCCGATGATGAATGAAGATCACATAAAAGTGCTAGAAATTGCTACGGAACGACAAATTTTAGAAATTAAACAGCAAGCCTTACAGGTAAATACGGCGTTGCTGGCGCTTTTTGCAAAAGCTGATATTCGATTAGTGGATTTTAAATTAGAATTTGGGCAAAGAGCAGATGGCACGATTTTACTAGCAGATGAAATTTCACCAGATACGTGCCGTTTGTGGGATGCGACAACGAACGAACATTTGGATAAAGATATTTATCGGCGCGATTTAGGGGATTTAATTCCTGTTTACAAAGAAGTGCTTGCGCGTTTGACGAAATAAAAGGGAGCGAAGCAAAAATGTATGAAGTAAAAGTCTATGTGATGTATAAGGAATCGATCTTAGATCCACAGGGAGAAGCAGTAAAAAGTGCCATTCATCGTTTAGGTTATGATGAAATTCAAGAAGTTCGCATGGGAAAATATTTTGAAATGAAGGTCACCAAAAAAGAGAAATCTTTCATCGAAAAACGGATTGAAGAAATCTGTGACCGCTTATTAGCAAATGTAACCATGGAGAGTTATCAATACGAAATTATGGAGGCACGTTAGCATGAAATTTGCAGTAATTGTTTTCCCCGGTTCGAATTGTGATCGTGATCTGTTATGGGCTGTCAAAGAAATTAGCAAACAGGATGCAGAATATGTTCGACATGATGCGACGAGCTTGGCAGGATATGATGGCGTGTTATTGCCCGGTGGGTTTTCCTATGGAGATTACTTACGTTGTGGTGCGATTGCTCGTTTCTCCGCTATTATGCCAGAGGTTATTCGTTTTGCGGCAGAAGGCAAGCCTGTTTTTGGGACCTGCAACGGGTTTCAAATTTTGACAGAAGCGGGTTTACTTCCGGGTGTTTTGAAAAAAAACGAATCACTTAAATTTGTCTGCAAAACAGTGAAGCTAAAAGTGACAAACGCAGCCACAAACTTTACCAGTCAATACAAGCAAGGAGAAGAGATCTTTTTGCCGATTGCCCATGGTGAAGGCAATTACTATTGTGATGCGGCTACGCTGGCCAAGCTGAAAAAGAATAATCAAATCGTTTTTACCTATGAAGATGAAAATCCAAATGGCAGCCTTGAAAATATTGCCGGCATTATTAATGAACGCGGGAATGTCCTAGGCATGATGCCTCATCCAGAAAGAGCTGTAGAAGAATTATTAGGTTCAGCAAGTGGCATTAAATTTTTCCAATCTATGGTTGAAAATTATCGAAAGGTGACGAGTAACGGATGATAGAGATTCAAAAAGAACCAACGCCAATGGCAGTTAAAGAAAGTAAACTATACCAGAAATGGGGATTAACGGACGCCGAATATGCCATGATCGCAGAAAAAATATTGGGAAGAATGCCGAATTATACAGAAACCGGACTATTTTCCGTCATGTGGAGTGAGCATTGTTCCTATAAAAATTCAAAGCCTGTGTTACGTAAATTTCCGACAGCGGGTCCTCGAGTATTACAAGGACCAGGTGAAGGCGCAGGAATTGTCGATATCGGGGATGATTTAGCGGTTGTTTTTAAAGCGGAAAGTCACAATCATCCTTCTGCGGTGGAACCTTATGAAGGTGCGGCGACAGGTGTTGGTGGAATTATTCGTGATATTTTCAGTATGGGTGCCCGACCAATTGCCTTGTTAGATTCTTTACGCTTTGGAGAATTAGACAATGAGCGTACAAAATATTTGTTAGAAGAAATTGTTGCCGGAATCAGCGGCTATGGAAATTGTATCGGCATTCCGACCGTTGGGGGAGAAGTAGGCTTTGATCCTTGTTATGAAGGGAATCCTTTGGTTAATGCAATGTGTGTAGGTGTGATTGCGCACAAAGATATTCAAAAGGGCCAAGCAAAAGGAGTTGGGAATACGATCATGTATGTTGGCGCGAAAACAGGACGCGATGGCATTCATGGTGCGACTTTTGCCTCAGAAGAATTTGATGATGGACAGGAGCAGCAGCGTTCAGCTGTCCAAGTTGGCGATCCATTTATGGAAAAATTATTGTTAGAAGCTTGCTTGGAGTTGATTCAAGAACATCAAGATATATTAGTGGGGATCCAAGATATGGGAGCTGCTGGTTTGGTTTCGTCAAGTGCTGAAATGGCGTCAAAGGCAGGTTCTGGTTTGATTTTAAATTTGGATGATGTCCCGCAACGAGAAAGCGCGATGACTCCTTATGAATTAATGCTTTCCGAATCACAAGAACGGATGCTGGTTTGTGTGAAAAAAGGGTCAGAGAAAGAAGTTCAAGATTTATTTGCCCGCTATTCTTTAGAAGCTGTGTCCATTGGAGAGGTTACGGACGATGGTCTGTATCGGCTGTATCACAAGGGGCAAGAAGTCTGCAATGTTCCAGTAGATGCTTTGGCTGAAGATGCACCTATTTATTATAAAGAATATCAAGTACCAGAACGGCTAGCTACTTTTGCGAAACTAGCTCCTTTTGAACCTCAAATCAGTGATATGAAAGCAACATTTTTAGCGTTATTGCAACAACCAACGATTGCATCAAAAAGAGCAATTTACGAAACCTACGATAGTCAAGTCCAAACGAATACAGTGGTCGTTCCAGGGAGCGATGCCGCTGTGGTCAGAGTTAGAGGAACGAAGAAGGCTTTAGCAATGACGACGGATTGTAACGCCCGTTATCTTTATTTAAATCCTGAAACTGGCGGTGCACTGGCTGTGGCAGAAGCGGCTCGGAATATTGTTGCAAGCGGGGGACAACCGTTAGCGATTACGGATTGTTTGAACTTTGGTTCGCCAGATAAACCAGAAGTTTTTTGGGAGCTTTGGACAGCTGCTGACGGAATTGCGCGTGCGTGTGAAGTTTTAGAAACACCAGTGATTTCAGGCAACGTTTCTCTTTACAATGAAACCAACGGCAAAGCCATTTATCCCACACCGATGATTGGTATGGTGGGCTTGATTGAAGACGTCAAAGATATCACGACACAAGAATTCAAACAAGCAGGCGATCTGATCTATTTAATTGGTGAAACGCGTGCTGATTTTAATGGATCTGAAGTGCAAAAAATGCTTTTAGGTCGAATCGAAGGCGCATTAGATGCGTTTGATTTAGCGACAGAAAAGGCCAACCAGGCAGTTGTGTTACAAGCGATTCAAGCGGGAGTCATTCAAAGTGCCCATGATCTTTCAGAGGGAGGATTAGCCACGGCGCTTGCAGAAGCCGCTTTTCCAAATGAAGTGGGTGTCGCGGTTGAAGTAGCGATTCCAAGTAGTTGGCTATTTTCAGAAACGCCGTCTCGCTTCGTTGTTTCAGTTGCACCAAAGAATCAGACCACATTTGAAAAGATAGCAGGAAAAAGTGCCGTTTGTCTGGGTAAAGTAACAAATTCTGGGGAAATCGTGATCAAGACCCAAGCAGAAACTATTGAGCTTGAAACGGAAACGTGTAAAAATCTATGGGAGGATGCGATTACGTGTCTTATGAAGTAAAAAGCTTAAATGAAGAATGTGGCGTTTTCGGTGTTTGGGGTCATCCTGATGCCGCACAAGTGACTTATTTTGGCTTACATAGTCTGCAACATCGAGGCCAAGAAGGCGCCGGAATTGTGTCCAAATCAGGTGGTAAATTAAAAGGACATCGAAATTTAGGCTTGCTTTCAGATGTGTTTAAAGACGAACAAGAATTGGAACGTCTAGCAGGAGATGCGGCGATTGGTCATGTCCGGTATGCCACGGCGGGAAATCGAAGCTTAGATAACATTCAACCCTTTTTATTTAAATTTTCGGATGGAGAAGTGGCACTTGCACACAACGGCAATTTGACAAACGCGAAAAGTTTACGCAATCAATTAGAAGCAGCTGGCTCAATTTTTCATTCTAATTCGGATACAGAAATTTTGATGCACCTAATTCGCCAAAGCAAGCAAGCAACCTTTGATGAAAAATTAAAAGAAAGTTTGCGCACAGTTAAAGGTGGATTTGCTTATTTACTCTTAACAGATAATGAAATGATTGCGGCACTTGATCCAAACGCCTTTCGTCCTTTATCAATTGGCCGAATGAAAAATGGTGCGATTGTGATTGCGAGTGAAACATGTGCTCTTGAAGTAATTGGAGCTTCTTTTATTCGCGATGTCGGTCCTGGCGAAGTCGTAACAGTGAATGATGCTGGATACTCCGTGGATACGTACACCGATGAAACCCAATATTCAATTTGTTCGATGGAATATATTTATTTTGCTCGACCTGACTCAAATATTGCTGGCGTCAATGTCCATACAGCCCGAAAAAAAATGGGCAAACGCTTAGCAATTGAAGCGCCTGTAGTAGCGGATATGGTTGTGGGAGTACCTAATTCTTCATTATCAGCTGCAAGTGGTTATGCCGAAGAAAGTGGGATTCCTTATGAAATGGGCTTAGTGAAAAACCAATACATTGCCCGCACCTTTATTCAGCCAACCCAAGCCTTGCGAGAACAAGGCGTTCGAATGAAATTATCGGCCGTTAGAGGAGTTGTTGAAGGAAAAAAAATTATAATGGTGGATGATTCGATTGTTCGTGGTACGACCAGTCGCAGGATCGTCCAACTACTCCGAGAAGCTGGTGCAAAGGAAGTTCATGTTCGGATTGCCTCACCACCTTTAAAGTTTCCTTGTTTTTATGGTATTGATATTCAAACAAGAGAAGAGCTGATTGCGGCCAATCATTCTGTTGCAGAGATTTGTGAGCTGATTGGTGCGGATTCATTAGGATTTTTAAGTGAATCTGGTTTGATTGATTCGATTGGTTTGACGCTTGATGCTCCTTATTCAGGACTTTGTATGGCGTATTTTAATGGTGATTATCCAACCCCACTTTATGATTATGAAGCAGATTATCAAGCCTCACTTGATCAAACGATTTCTTTTTTCTAATTAAAAATGAAGGAGGACAATAAAGCATGGAAAATGCATATGCCAAGTCAGGTGTCGATGTAAAGGCTGGATATGAAGTTGTGGCACGAATTCAAAAGCACGTGGCTCGTACGCATCAAAAAGGTGTCATGGGGACACTTGGCGGATTTGGCGGTTGTTTTGATTTATCGCAATTTGCGCTAAAAGAGCCCGTTCTTGTTTCCGGGACAGATGGCGTCGGAACGAAATTAATGGTGGCAATTCAAGCAGACAAGCATGACACTATTGGGATTGATTGTGTTGCAATGTGTGTCAATGATATTGTGGCTCAAGGCGCAAAACCACTTTATTTTTTGGATTATATTGCGACAGGAAAGAATAACCCTAGTCGCTTAGAATCTGTTGTAAGCGGAGTAGCACAAGGGTGCGTGGAAGCGGGAGCGGCCCTGATTGGTGGCGAAACAGCAGAAATGCCGGGAATGTATGGAGCGGATGATTACGATTTAGCTGGGTTTGCGGTCGGTGTGGCTGAAAAAGCGGAATTGATTACGGGTGAAAATGTTCGTGAAGGAGATCTTCTGATTGGTTTGCCATCAAGTGGTCTACATTCAAATGGGTTTTCCTTGGTACGTAAGATCATTTTTGAAAAACAAGCATGGGAGATGGAGACCAAAGTACCGGAACTTAAAAACAAAAAAATCAGGGAAGTTTTATTAACGCCAACGAAAATTTATGTCGAGGCAATCTTACCTTTAGCGTCACAAAAGCGTCTAAATGGGGTAGCGCACATTACAGGTGGTGGGTTTGTTGAGAACATTCCGCGTAGTCTGCCAGCGGATTGTGCAGCTGAAATTCAGCTTGGTTCGTGGCCGATTTTGCCAATTTTCTCGGTACTCGAAAAGTATGGCGCGATTCCAACGTCAGAGATGTATGAAATTTTTAATATGGGGATTGGCATGGTTCTAGTGGTTGCGCCTGAACAAGTTGAACAAGTCGAAACTCAATTATCTGCGCAAGGTGAACGAAGCTACCGCATCGGGAAAGTCATTAAACGTCAAACCGAAGCTGTTGTTTTTACTGAGGTGAGCGCATGAGATTTGCGGTATTTGCTTCTGGAAATGGTTCGAATTTTCAAGCAATTGCAGAAGCGACAATACAAGGGGAAATTCCAGGTGAGCTTGCTGTTTTATTTTGTGACAAGAAAAATGCCTATGCGATCGAGCGAGCTAAAAAATTACAGATTCCTGCGATCGCTTTTTCGCCACAAGATTTTGCAACGAAAGCAACTTATGAAGCGGAAATCCTTCATTTAATGGAAGAAGAGCACGTAGAGCTGATTGTGCTGGCAGGTTATATGCGCATTATCGGTCCGACGCTTTTGGAAGGATACAAGCAGCGAATTTTAAATATTCATCCCGCTTTACTGCCAAATTTTCCAGGACTAACAGGAATTCGTGATGCGTTTGAGTCAGGTGTGCATGAAACAGGTGTGACGGTTCATTATGTTGATGCAGGTGTGGATTCGGGTCCGATTATTAAACAAGAAAAAGTGTTGCGCCATTCGGAAGATACCTTAGCGAGCTTGGAGCAAAAAATTCATCAGGTCGAACACCGCATCTATCCAGAAGTGATTGCAGAAGTATTGCAAAATATTCAAAGCAAAGAGGAGCGAAAAAAAGTATGAAAAGACGTGCACTTATTAGTGTCTCGGATAAAACAGGCGTGATTGATTTAGCGAAAGGACTTATTGCGCAGGAGATTGAAATTATTTCAACGGGTGGGACAAAAAAAGCTTTAGAAAAAGCCGGAATTCCAACGACAAGCATTGAAGAGGTTACTGGTATGCCAGAAATGATGGACGGTCGTGTCAAAACCTTGCATCCAAAAATCCATGGCGGATTACTTGGACGACGGGATTTGCCTTCTCATTTACGTGCGATGGCGGATCACGATATCGCACCGATTGATTTTGTTTGTGTAAACCTATATCCCTTTAAAGAAACAATCCAAAAGCCAGATGTGACGACAGCTGAAGCAATTGAGAATATTGATATTGGTGGACCTAGCATGCTACGGAGTGCAGCTAAAAACTATCCGTCAGTCACGGTCTTAGTGGATCCACAAGATTACGGAAAAGTACTGGCCGAATTGCAGGAATCCGGAGTAACTTCGAGTGAAACACGACAAAAATTAGCAGCGAAAGTTTTTCGCCATACAGCGGCCTATGATGCGGTGATTGCGACTTACTTAACGAAGCTAGTGGGCGAAGAAGAGCCTGAAAAATTAACCTTGACCTTTGAACGGAAACAAGGATTACGCTATGGTGAAAATGGGCATCAAAAAGCAATTTTTTATGAGGAAGCACTAGCAGTTCCTTTTTCACTTGCACAAGCAAAGCAGCTGCATGGCAAAGAACTTTCCTATAATAATATTCGGGATGCCGATGCAGCTATTCGGATTTCCAGAGAATTTGTCGAACCAGCAGTGGTTGCGGTAAAACATATGAATCCGTGTGGTATCGGTATTGGTCAAACGATCGAAGAAGCCTATCAGTATGCTTATGATGCGGATCCTATTTCTATTTTTGGTGGAATTGTGGTGGCTAATCGTGAAATCACACTTGAGATTGCGCAAAAATTACATGCACTTTTTTTAGAAATCGTGATTGCTCCGAGCTTTCAACCAGAAGCTTTGACTCTTTTACAAAAGAAAAAGAATTTACGTTTGTTAACGCTTGATTTTGGGCAAAGTCATGCAGCAATAGAAGATGAAAAAATTTCAGTATTAGGCGGTCTGTTGGTGCAAAATCAAGATATTATTGAGGAAGATTTTGAAAAATGGCAATGTGTGACCAAACGGCAACCAACGCCAAAAGAATTACGTGCACTTGCTTTTGCTTGGAAAGCTGTTAAATACGTGAAAAGCAACGCAATTGTTGTGAGCAATGACCATCAAACTTTAGGCATTGGCGCAGGACAAATGAATCGAGTTGGCTCGGTAGAAATCGCGATTAAGCAAGCAGGAGACAACGTGAAGGAAGCGGTTTTGGCAAGCGATGCTTACTTTCCAATGGATGACAGTGTCGAATATGCAGCACAGCACGGAATTAAAGCAATAGTTCAACCAGGTGGAAGTATCAAGGATCAAGATTCGATTGAGATGGCGAACAAATATGGAATTGCCATGCTCTTTACAGCTGTACGACATTTTAGACATTAAGTAGAAACCAAAGGGATAATCAAGCAAATGGTTATCCTTTCTTCTTACTTTTAAAAGAAAAGGAGCAAAAAAATGCTGAAATTACTTGTAGTTGGTGGCGGTGGTAGAGAACATACGATTGCGCAAAAGCTTGCGGAAAGCCCCATCGTTTCGAAAGTCTACTGTGCACCAGGGAATCCAGGTATGAAAAAAGATGGCATTAGCTTAGTGCCGATCAAAGAAACAAATCACGCTGCGTTAATTGAATTTGCGAAAGCAGAAGAGCTTGATTGGGTGTTTATTGGACCCGAAGTTCCCCTTTTAAATGGGATTGTTGATGATTTTGAAGCAGCAGGAATTGCGGCTTATGGACCTAAGAAAGCTGCAGCCAAGATTGAAGGTTCAAAGGAATTCGCCAAACAAATCATGAGTAAATACGAGATCCCAACAGCGGATTACCAAGTGTTTTCCGAATACGAGTCAGCAAAGGCTTATTTACA
>JAATGB010000146.1 GCA_015654945.1 Lactobacillales bacterium
AATTTAGTTCACGCAGACGCAGCACAGGATGGAAAGTTCACGGTTGTGGTTGAGTGCTATAATTTCCAAACACTTCAATATGCATTAAATCGTGTGAAGCTCGACCTAAAGGTAACTGAACCAGGGTACATTCAAAGTAATATTGTTCATAATAAAAATAGTGATGGGACGTATCGTATTGAGATCAAAAATTGTGTACCTGATCGGGCAACGCGAGTGGTTAATTTATTAAGAAAAACGCTGACTTTAGATACACTTGTTAATATATTAGTAAATACAATAACAAAAAGTGCGACTACTTATGGAAGTTACGATGTGCGGATCAAAGGATCGGGTTTTAACAATGTAGATACACCGATTGTGGTGCGAGAAGTTCAAGCAGAATTGGCCAAAGACGGTATCCCGGCAGCACATGCAAAGAGCTTTAAATACTAAGAAAGAAGGAAAATCAATGGCAACACAACTAGAAACAGCAAAGCAAATTTGGAGTTATTTAACAGGAAAAGGGTGGACACAGGAATCCGTCGCAGCATTATTAGGAAATATGCAATCAGAAAGTGGAATCATTGCAGATCGTTGGGAATCGGACAATGTGGGTAATTTATCAGGTGGATATGGATTGGTCCAGTGGACTCCCGCAACCAAATATATTGATTGGGCAAAAGCTAATGGTTTAACCTATCAAGAGGTTAGTAGTCAATGCAAACGTTTGGAATGGGAAGTGGCAAATGGACAACAATTCTATCATCCATCAATGACGTTTGCGCAGTTTACGAAAAGTACGCAAACACCAGAAGCATTAGCAGATATCTTTATTCGTTATTACGAACGTCCTGCCAATCCAAATCAACCAGCGAGACAAACACAGGCACGGTATTGGTATAATCAGTTTCATGATACAGAGCAAGAAGTTATTGCTCAAACAACTATTTTAGTTTTACCACATGCGACAAGCTTTGTAGATGGTTGGCCTCTAGAAGCAAAAAACAGAGGAAAAAAATATACTTCCAGTCGTAAAATGATCAATGCTAGTGGCACAGCAGTTAAATTTAAAATTGACCAGTTTGGTCGCTGGGTACATTCAAAAGACGTATTAAATGGTTATGGAAGTATGTCTGAGTCATGGATGTCAGGAAACTTTAAAGATAGCTACTACATTGAAAATACGGGATACATCAAAATTAGAACACCCGAAACCTTTTTCAAAGGAAAAGATTTCAAAGAAAGCGAACGTGTTGGGAAAAAGATGAGTGCTGGCACGCGAGTTCAAACAACTGGGATGGATCGAAGCTCTACAGGAATGCCTGTCTTTGTTTGTCCACAAGGATACTTAACGACAGATAAGAAAGTTGTTGTCGCTGATTAGTTAGTATTAATAGTGGTTTTGTCTGGAGACAAGATCACTATTTTTGCTTTTATTTAAAGGAAAACAGACAATTCCCAGTTGTATTCATTTCAGAAACAAGATACAATAAAATTTGTGTATGTTAGGCGGATTTGACTAAATAAAATCAGTTTTCTAGAAATCAGTTTTGTAAGTTTCTTTAAATTGTGGCAGACGGTATTTTAATTCCTGCCGATAATCCGTATAATGAAAGATAGGAATCCGTATGAGAAAAGAGATGTGAAATGCAAAGAAAAAAATATAATTTAGATAACCGTATTGATTATGGCATTATTTTACCTGTGTTTATTTTAGCAATTATTGGCATGCTTTCGCTTTATGTAGCCTTGGTCAACGATACAGGAGTCAAAAATATTCTAAAACCAATGGCGACACAAGGACTATGGTATGCACTGGGTGCGGTCGCTGTGATTATTATCATGCAAGTTTCTTCTAAACTGCTATGGCAAGCAACGACGATTAGTTATGGTGTAGGCTTGGTCATTATGACGCTATTATTAAAATTTTACGACAAAGAGCTGGCCATTCAAACAGGTGCAAAAAACTGGTTTAATATTGGGGGACAGAGCTTTCAACCAGCGGAATTAATGAAAATTGCGTTTATTCTGATGCTCGCATTTGTCGTGACACAGCACAATGCAAACTACCGGCATGAAAGCCTGCGTTCTGATTTCCTGTTAATTGGTAAATTGGTGGCAGTCATGATTCCCGTCGCAGTTTTGTTGCTATTGCAAAAAGATTTAGGTACGTTGCTTGTATTTATTGCGATACTAGGCGGTGTGTTTTTAATGTCTGGGATTACCTGGCGCATTGTCTTACCTGTATTTCTGATTTTTGGAGTTTTAGCGGGCGGGCTTATTTATTTAGTCACGACTGAGACTGGACGCGAATTTTTGTATAACCTTGGCTTTCATCAGTATCAATTTGCGCGGATTGATTCATGGTTAGATCCATTTAAAGATTCGTCTGGTTCTTCGTATCAACAGGCCCAAGGATTGATCGCAATCGGCTCTGGTGGTGTTTTTGGTAAAGGTTTTAATGTATCAGATGTCTATGTACCTGTCCGCGAATCGGATATGATTTTTACTGTAATTGGTGAAAACTTCGGCTTTGTGGGTGGTTGCTTTGTTGTTCTGATGTATTTCATTTTAATTTACCGCATGATTCGTGTTTGTTTTGATACAAATAATGAATTTTATGCCTATATTGCGACTGGGATTATCATGATGATTTTGTTCCATGTTTTTGAAAATATTGGGGCAAATATTGGTTTGCTGCCATTAACGGGAATTCCACTGCCGTTTATCAGTCAAGGGGGTTCCGCATTGTTAAGTAACATGGTGGGAATCGGTTTAATCATGTCCATGCGTTTTCAATCGGAAAGCTATGCGTTTGTACATTAAAAGTGGGAAACCACTTTTTTTGTTTAGAGAGAATAGATTCTTTATTTCTCTGCAAACTATATGTTATACTGAACTTGAATAAGGGAAAGAAGGGATAACATGCTTGTATTTTATTGGTACCCAAAATGCTCCACCTGCAAAAAAGCCAAAGCGTGGTTAGATGAAAATAAAATTGCGTATGAAACCATCGATATGATTGAGCAGCCGCCTGCAAAGAGTTTGTTAGAAAAATGGATGGCGAAGAGTGAATTACCTGTGCGGCGTTTTTTTAATACGAGTGGTGGACGTTACCGTGAACAAGGTTTAAAAGAGAAAGTAAATACTTTTTCAGAAGCAGAAGCAGCGACATTATTGGCAACAGATGGTATGCTAATCAAGCGCCCCATTCTGGTGGACAAAGAGCGTGTATTACTTGGATTTAAAGAAAATGAATACGAAACGATGTTGAAATAAAAAGTTGAAGGGCCTGAGATAGTATGAAAAAAGTGATTGATAACCAACTCTGGATTGAAAAGGCAAGTGATGGATATCGAGTGGGCTTGACGAGCAAGTCACAGGAGGACTTAGGTAAAATTACGTTTGTTACGCTACCAAAAGTAGACAGTAAATTAGAGAAAGAACAAGCATTTACAGAAGTTGAGGCGGAAAAAGCAGTTTCTGAGTTTGTTTCCCCCGTATCAGGAACAGTTTCCGCGATTAATGAAGCAGCCTTAAATGCACCTGAAATTTTAGATGGGTCGGAAGCAGAGGCGTGGCTTGTTACATTAACGGATGTTTCGGAGCAAGAATTCGCCCAATTGTAAAATAAGGATTGACATATTTTTTTTTGACTGTTAAAATGACAGCACAATTGAAAATAAACATGCTTTGAAAAGAAGAGTATATTTCAGGAAAGTTAGCCAGAGACCCTTATTTGCTGAGAAAAGGGAACTGATAATGAAATAGAAGATGGCCTTCGAGCAGAGTCGGTGAGTAGAAAATGAACTGATTCCGGTTGCACCCGTTAGCTGTGCTACAGTATGAAAGAGGAGTCTCTAGGGTACTGTTTGAGGTTGCGATTGTGAGATGGCAATGAATAAAGGTGGTAACACGAAATGAAAGCTTTCGTCCTTGTTTGAAAAAACAGGATGATGGCTTTTTATTTATGTATGGAAGTCGAAAGAAAAGGAAGAAATACTATGTCTTTGATCAGATTGAATCATGTGAAAAAAAGTTTTGCAGGCAAAGAAGGACAGGTCGACGCTGTTGTGGATGTCAATCTTGCTGTTGAAAAAGGAGAAATTTTTGGGATTGTTGGATATTCAGGTGCGGGTAAAAGTACATTGATTCGGTTATTAAATGGCCTAGAAACCGCGACGGCGGGAGAAGTGCTTGTCGGTGATCAGAATGTGGCACAGCTTAAGGGGAAGGAACTGCGCGCGTATCGAAAAAATGCGGGCATGGTTTTTCAACATTTTAATTTGTTATGGTCACGCACAGTTGAGGAAAATATTTTGCTTCCTTTGGAAATTGCCGGTTATCCTGCCGCGGAACGCCAAAAACGTGCGATTGAATTAATTCAACTGGTCGGGCTGGAAGGCAGAGAAAACGCCTATCCTAGTCAGCTTTCTGGCGGACAAAAACAGCGAGTGGGTATCGCAAGAGCTGTCGCGAATCAGCCAGCAATTTTACTTTGTGATGAAGCGACGAGCGCGCTAGATCCGCAAACAACAGATGAAGTCCTGGAATTATTAGTCGACATTAACCGCAAGCTGCAGCTGACAATTGTGTTAATTACACATGAAATGCACGTCATCAGAAAAATTTGTCATAAAGTCGCGGTCATGGAAAAAGGCCGGATCGTCGAAACAGGTACGGTAGGAGAGGTTTTCCGTAATCCTCAAGAAGAAGTCACGAAACGGTTTGTTCATCAGGAACTTTTGCCAGAGGAATACAATGAAACTAGTCAAGAATACTTGATCGAAAATTATGCGCAAGGGGACATTATTCAGCTACATTTTCAAGGAGAACAGGCAAAAAAACCAGTTATTTCGCAGGCAATTAAAAAATATGATATTGATATTAATGTTTTACAGGGCAAGCTACAACAAACGCAAGATGGTTCGTTTGGTACTTTGGTTGTTCAAATAGTAGGGAATCAGAATGAGCGCGCCAAAGCAATTGAATTCTTCAAAGAAAAGGGAGTCGGGATGGAGGTGTTACATCATGAATAAATCATTTACCGAAATTTATTTTGATTGGAGTCAGCTGGATGCGGCAGCATTTAAACAAGCATTTATCGATACCATGGTGATGACCATTATCTCAATGGTGTTGGTCGCAATTTTAGGCTTAGGGCTCGGATTATTGCTTTATTATTTGAGCAAAAGCAACAGAAAAAGTGCCAAACTGTCTTATACGCTGGTTTCGATTGTAAGCAATGTTTTTCGCTCCACGCCCTTTATTATTTTAATTGTGCTGATCATTCCACTGACACGCCTGTTACTTGGCACATTTTTAGGTGCAACGGCGGCGATTCCAGCATTGGTTCTTTCGGCGATTCCCTTTTATGCACGGCTCGTTGAAATTGCTTTTCGCGAAGTGGATCAAGGAGTGATCGAAGCAGCAGAATCAATGGGCGCAAGCCAATTTCAGTTAATTGGCAAAGTACTACTACCAGAAAGTAAGCCAGCGCTATTATCGGGATTGACCGTGACAACGATTACGATGATTGGTTTTACGGCAATGGCCGGTGCGATTGGGGCTGGTGGTCTTGGCGGATTAGCATACCAAGATGGGTTCCAACGAAATCGTTTGACGGTCACGCTTTTTGCAACTGTCTTTTTACTATTAATTGTTTTTTTGATTCAATGGTTAGGTGATTCAGCGGTCAAACGTTCGGACAAACGATAATTGTCCTAGGAATAAAAAAATAGGGGGAAATGAAATGAAGAAAAAATGGGTAAGCATTCTTGCAGTAGCCGTATTCGCACTTGGCTTGGCAGCTTGCGGGAAAGCAGATACGTCTAAAAGTTCGACAAGTGATAAAAAAGAAGTGACATTAAAAGTGGGGGCTTCACCTACGCCGCATGCTGAGATTTTGGAACATGTAAAACCAATTTTGAAAAAAGAGGGCGTTAACCTAAAAATTATCAAGTTTGATGATTATATTTTACCGAATAAAGCGTTAGAATCAGGTGAGATTGATGCGAACTATTTCCAACATATTCCGTATCTTAATCAACAAATCAAGGAAAATGGTTATGATTTTGTAAATGCAGGCAGCATTCATGTAGAACCGATGGCCCTTTATTCACAAACAGTGAAAGACTTAAAAGATTTAAAAACAGGTGCAACAATCATTACCAGTAATTCAGAATCAGACTGGGGTCGCATTATTACGATATTGCAAGATGCTGATTTGGTGAAAGTCAAAGAGGGTGTTGATCTCGAAACGGCGACCTTTGATGATATTACAGAAAACCCTAAAAAACTTAAATTTGAACACACGATTGATCCTTCCTTACTCGCAACTGCTTATCAAAACGATGAAGGCGATGTTGTGGCCATTAACGCGAACTATGCTGTTGGAATTGGTTTGAATCCACAAAAAGATAGTTTAGCTATTGAAAAAGACAATTCACCTTATGCGAATGTGATTGCGGTTCGTTCAGAAGATAAGAACAATGCAGCTGTCAAGAAATTAGTGAAAGTATTGCATTCAAAAGATGTGCAAGCGTGGATTACCAAAGAATTTAAAGGTGTGGTTAAACCAGTCGATAAATAATAATCAGAGTCATGTTGAAACGATCTTTCAGCATGGCTTTTTTAATTGTTTATAATTTTGAAACGAGCGGTTAAACAATAATGATTCTTTTTTTGTTTTTTTTCTAAATTAATTGTAAAAATAATCACTTACCATTTGCGATTCATTCTCAATTAGTCTAGAATGAAGGAGATGAAATCGAAAGAAAATTAACAAATTTGGAGGGAAGATTATGCCTATTCTAGAAGTAAAAAATTTACATGTTTCAATTGAAGACAAACACATTTTAAAGGGTGTAAACTTAGTGATGAAAAGTGGCGAAATCCATGCAATTATGGGACCAAATGGAACTGGGAAATCAACATTATCCGCTGCCATTATGGGAAACCCCAACTATGAAGTGACTGAGGGCGAGATCCTTTTAGACGGTGAAAATATATTAGAGTGGGGTGTCGATGAACGTGCGCGAGCAGGTTTGTTTTTAGCGATGCAATACCCAAGTGAAATTGCGGGTATTACCAATGCTGAATTTATGCGCGCAGCGATTAACTCAAGAAGAGCAGAAGACGATAAAATGTCGGTTGTCGAATTTATCAAAAAATTAGACAATAAAATGGATTTATTAGATATGCCAGAAGAAATGGCCGAACGTTATCTAAACGAAGGCTTTTCGGGTGGAGAAAAGAAACGAAATGAAATCTTACAATTATTAATGATTGAACCGACATTTGCAATTTTGGATGAAATTGACTCTGGGTTGGATATTGATGCGTTGAAAGTTGTTTCTAAGGGCGTTAACGCGATGCGTGGTGATAATTTTGGTTCATTAATCATTACCCATTATCAACGACTGTTAAATTATATTACACCAGATATTGTTCATGTCATGATGGATGGACGTGTGGTTAAAACAGGCGGCGCAGAATTAGCCAAACAGCTAGAAGCAGAAGGCTACATCGGTTTAAGCAAAGAATTGGGCATTGAAATAGTAGAAGAATAAAGGGAGGCAAGATAAATGAAAGAGGTACAATGGAACGATTATCTTGACGACATCAGTTTATTCTCTATTAGTCAAGGTGAACCAGAGTGGATGCTTGCGTTTCGGCACGCAGCCTTGAAAAAAGTCATTGAATTAAAATTACCCTATATAGAAAGAGTTAAATTAGATCGGATGCCGCTATTTAATGTGGCAACGATTGCTGATATTTCGACTTCAGCAGATGTCTATGGCTTTGATCAAAGCAAAGACAATCCAATTTTAGTGCAACATGGCGGTAATACAACTGTTGAGCAATTGCCCACTAGCCTGATCGAAAAGGGTGTGATCTTTACCGATATTTTTACAGCGCTTCAGGAGTATCCAGAATTGGTACGACAAGCGTATATGAGTGCTGTTGCTTATGATGAAGATAAGCTAACTGCTTTTCATAGTGCGTTTATGAACAGTGGGGCCTTTCTATATGTGCCGAAAAATGTAGTTATTGACGAACCGATAGAGGGTATTTTCTTTCAAACGGAAGAATCAGGCGCTCCTTTTGTGAAGCATATTTTGATTATAGCGGAAGAAAACAGTGCGTTTACTTATTTGGAACGAATTCAGTCCGTTGGGAAAGATGCAACGAAAATTTCGGGAAATATTGTTGTCGAAGTGATCGCAAAGCAAGGGGCAAAAATTAAATATTCGGCAATTGATCAGTTAGGCGCTAACGTAACGGCCTACATCAACCGTCGAGGAAGCTTAGGTCGGGATGCGTCGATTGACTGGGCGATTGGGATCATGAACGATGGGGATATTATTGCAGACTTCGATTCTGATTTGGTCGGAACCGGTTCACATGCTGAAGTTAAAGTTGTGGCGATTAGTTCAGGAAAACAAATCCAAGGAATTGATACGCGGGTAACAAATAAAGCACCTTATTCGATCGGACATATTCTCCAGCACGGAGTGATTCGTGATCGTGGAACACTAACCTTCAATGGGATTGGTCATATACTAAAAGGTGCTAAAAATGCGGATGCGCAACAAGAAAGTCGTGTCTTAATGCTATCAGATAAAGCAAGAGGCGATGCAAATCCAATCTTGCTAATTGATGAAAATGAAGTGACTGCCGGACATGCTGCTAGTATTGGGCGTGTTGATCCGGATGAAATGTACTATTTAATGAGTCGCGGTCTAAGTAAGCATGAAGCCGAACGCCTTGTCATTCGTGGGTTCTTAGG
>JAATGB010000128.1 GCA_015654945.1 Lactobacillales bacterium
AATTTTACACACAGTTAAAAATAAATCTGTTCCTAGCCTAAGAAATTCACCACCCATATAGCTTTCATGTTCCGCGCTACTACAACCCTTCGGTACATAAGCCCCCTTATTTTGTAAAATTTCCAACTCATTTACCACCAATCCCAAGGAACCGTTAATAAGCAACAGCTCATAGTCAATTTTTCCAATCATCTCACGGCAATCCATTCCATAACCTCCATCAACTAATTTAGTGAACAAAAGACCAACTCGTTAAACGTATTGTACAACTGAATCGTCCAAAAGTCAAACAAATTAAACAAAATTGATATTTCCAGCAAATTAATGTACAATGGAAAAAAAGCTAACTGGAGAATGTTAATGAAAATTGGAGATTTGATTCAATCCTATCGATACGAACATCATTTATCAATGGATCGTTTTGCTAAAAAAGCTGGACTAAGTAAGGCTTATATTTCGATGCTTGAAAAAAATCAGCATCCGAAAACAAAAAAAGCAATCTCTCCTTCTTTGGACACAATCAAAGCAGTCTCTTTCGCGATTGAAAAAGATTTCAATGAGGTAATCGCTTTACTTGAAACATCAAAGCCTATTATTTACGAAACAGATACTCCAGATTCCATTTTTTCTTCTGTCCAAGAAAAAAGCAGAACTTATCACATTCAAAAAATTAATTCACACATTGATGATTCTATTTCTGAAAATGAATTAGAAGAAATTATTGATTATATCGAATTTATAAAAAATAAAAAAGGACGTCCTTAGTTTGATTCCCCCTGATTATTAGCCTAAATAAAAAAAATTAACCCCTGTAAATTAATAGACAGATCATGAGTTTTACGTTATGATTTATTTAGAAAGGGGTGAAAAAATGAAAAAGTTTGTGAAAAAAAGTTTTGTGGTAGCTACAACCTTAGTTTTGATTATTCTTTTAGCATCTTGTGCAAAAGAACAAACACAGTCCTATTCCATGACGAGTAATGGCGTCGAAATGAAACTTACCTATACATATACAGGAGATAAAGTCAGCAAACAAACAACAAAAAGTGTGATTCCTTATAGTGCGCTTGGCGTGACAAATAAAGAGGATGCCAAAAGCTATTTGGGTCCCATCGCTGAAGCTTATCAAGGAGTAAAAGGGCTAAAAGAATCGATTAAGTACGAAGAAAATCAGGCAGTTGAGTCCGTTGAAATTAATTACGAAACAGTTGATTTTGATGAACTAAAGGGCATTCCTGGTATTACAACGAGCGGTAATACGGATAAGGGAATCAGTATGAAGAAAACCGAAAAATTATTAAAAGATTCAGGTTTTAAAAAAGAGAGTAAGTAAATAAAAATACCGATAAGCCCGCTTACAGCTTGGCTTATCGGTATTTTTTCTTGCTATTTTCATTTACTAAAACCACTCTTCATTTTTCTTTTTCAATCGTTATGACCGTTGACTGTTCGTTTTTTTTGGCTTCTTCTTGTCTACGATAGGAAAAAATTTCAGTGCAATTATTCGAACAACAAATAGGAGTAAACCAGCGAGCATAGAAAGCGTTATTCCAAACAGAATACTAAAGAACAATTGGTTCGTGGCTAAATACCCCACTTCAAAAGCCAATGAAACAAATAGTAATCCAACTACTGATTTAGCAATCCAATCATACACATCTTGAATTTTCCTCTCATACAACCGATAACCATAATCAAAACCATAAAGTGAAAACAAAGCAATAAGTACATATAGAAACATCTACAGGCCCCCTATTCAATTTGTTCCCTTTATTGTAACAACAAAAAAGAAATCTGTCGTCAAGAATGCCTATCTAGATCCGATTTCTTTCACTTCATAAAATAATTCACCATTTTTTAGAGAATATTATAGAGCACCCTACTTCAATTATCCCAAATTTGTTTGATCAGCTTTTTACACTAACGATTTTTTCAACCTTTGATCGTGAATTTCTTACTTCACCGCTCAAAATTTAACGCAATTATTGATTTTGTTGCGCAACTCTTTGTGCTTGATCTTTTAAATCTTGAATGTCTTTTTGTGCCTTTGCTAATTTCAATGCATAATCACTAACGGTTTCTTTGCTTGAAGCAAGCTCGTTTTGCGATTGGTTATAACTATTTTGTAAGTTTGCTAATGCATTTTGTGAAGTCGATAATTGTGCGTTTAAATTCGAAATTTCCGTATTCTTCGCATCCACTTCTTGCTGTTTAGCTGCAACTTTTTGATTTCCTTCGTCTATTTTTTGTTGGATTTCTGTAATTTTTTGTTGAATTTCAGCTGACTTTTGTTGAATTTCGACATCTTTCGAGTTTAATTGTGCTTGTAAATTTGTTAGTTGTGAATTATAAGAAGCAACTTGGTCCTTGTAGGTTTGGAGCGTTTGATTGGCTGTTGTTAAATTACTTGTTGAAGTTGCTAATTGATTTTTTAAATCGGTTATTTCTGTTTTATTTGTTGAAATGGTTTGGCTTAAATCATCTAGCGTTTTACTAATATATGCTACATTAGATTCCCCGCCCCATGAAAGTATATTATCAGCTAATGATTTTACTCCGATAACACCAAATGAAAAAATGACGATAATTGCGCTTATTACAAAATATTTTTTGTTCACTTATTTTCTCTCCCTTAATTTACTCGCTGATCAAACCTTAGCTAGTTTATCAATAATGCTTACTTTTTACAAGTGCATTATCCATCCAATAATTGCACATCGATATGCTATGTTCAAATAATTAGATTAATTGTATAAAACTATAAATAAACGCAGCTAACTTGAATTTTTTTCCAAAAAAAAAACTTTGTTCCCCAAACAGATTGGTTTACAAAGTCATTTTGAATAATTGAAAAGATCTTGTTACACGTTTTTATTTTTTGATTTGATACGTTGAACCAAATAAAGTCGCAATAGCTTGGATTTCTGCTTGATCTAGTGTTACTTTGAGTGTTTTTTCATTATCAACTACCTGGGCTACATTACGCGCTCCAGGAATAACTGCATCGACACAATCCATCGCTAAATAAAAAGCCAGAACAACATGAGGAATTCCTACTTGGTACTTGTCTGCTATCGGTTGCAATTGCTGAACCTTCTGAATAGTAGCCAAATAACTTTCACGTTCAAATTGTGGTCGACTTGCCAGATTTTCAGGAATAAATGAATCGCTTTGATACTTTCCAGTTAATAAGCCTGAAGCAAAAGGAAAGTACGGAATAAAGCTCATTTTTTCTTGTTTAATATACGGCAACAACGTTTCTTCTGCTCCAAGCTGAATGAGATTGTAATGATCTTGAACAACGTCGACGTAACCATCCTGATCGGCTTCCTTCAGTTGTTCCAAAGAAAAATTAGAAACGCCAATTGCCCTGATTTTACCAGCTTCTTTCAGTCGTTGTAAAGCGCCGACTGCCTCTGCTTTATTTGTTGTCTCATCTGGAAAGTGAATATAATATAAGTCAATATAATCGGTTTGTAAGCGGCGTAAGCTTTCCTCCACTTGACTGACCAAAAATTCTGGACGATTATCTATTACAAATTCTTCACCAAGCAATCTTTGTGCTCCTTTTGTGGCAATGACCACTTGATCACGTAATTTATTTTTCCGGACAGTCTCACCAATTATACTTTCTGATTTTCCTTTTCCATACAAAAAAGCTGTATCAAAAAAATTCACACCTTGTTCATAAGCAGACAGAATAATTTCTCCACCATATTCTGTTTTTGTATCCGGATTGGCCTTCCCAATCTTATTTGCACCTAATCCAATTCGATGAACATTCAAATCTGTTCGACCTAAATTCACTCTATTTTTCGGCATTCGTGATCCCTTCTTTCCCTTTGTGTATTTTATTTTACCGTATTTCTCTCTAAAAACAAAAAATTTGCGCTACATCGCGCACCTCTCTTCACACAATTTTGACGACATTTGCTGTGCTGATTTTTTTATGGTACCATACGAAAGCTTTTATGGTACTATTAATTTCGACTTAATATTACGGATACTTTACGTAAAAAGGCATTTATTTATGAATAAATTCACCTTATTTTTTAAAAAAAATCCATTCGTTGTCTATACAACGAATGAAAACAGCCAACGCTTGGATTTACCTTTTAATTCGTATCCTTTAATAAAAAAAGAGACCCATTATTCTTGAATGTTTGCGTTTCTATCTATTCATTCACTAATAAGCTATCAGACACGCACAACTCCGCTGACATAATATGAGCACGAGGGGACAAAAATCTCATTCGAAGCTGAATAGGCACTACTTCTACCTAGTTTGTTTACTAAAAATAGTGGACTTACTCATTGATCAAGGAGTAAATCCGCTACTATTTTTACAGCTATCTAGATAAAATGGGTTTAACCAAAATCGGTTTCTTATCGAATCGAATAGCCATCTATTCGTTCGCTGATTGTTTCTTTTATTAAATCCAAATAAATGCCAACCCACCGCGATAAAACTAGATCTTTTTTTTGAATCCAGCCAATCGAATCTTTCGTTGCGGGGATAATTGTACGGGAAATAAGCTCACGTTCCGTTAGCTTGCTTCGCATAATTCCAGAGCCAACCAGATAGGCATTCGTATCAGTTAGAACATTAATTGCGCTGGCTCGATCGCTGACGTAAATTCTTTTGTTAGCTTGAATTTTATTTTTAGGTTCTTCTGAAAATTGGATTGGTGACCCACTTGCTTGCTCAAATGTAATTGCTGGAAAATCTGTCAATTCTTCGTACGTCACTGCTTTTTTTCGATGAAGTGGATGGAGTTTACGGATAAAAACATGTGGCTGAAAGGCAAACAGGCGATTAAATGTTAATTCTTCCCTTTCTAAAACACGAAAAATAATTTTTTGATTGTGCTGACTTAAATAAATAAGCCCGATTTCACTGAAATTATTTTTCACATCATAAATAACCTGTTTTGTATCTGTTTCTAAAAAACGAAAATTCATGTCCGGTTCATTTTCATAATAATTGATTAATTTTGCGAAAGCTTTCGATGCAAAATCATAATGCTGACTCGAAACCGAAAGCACCACTTTTTTTTGTTCATTATGCATATAGGTATTTTCAATTTCATTAATTTGTGAAAGAATCGAATCAATCGAACGGATAAACTCTGTTCCTTCTTTTGTCGGCAGCATTCCTTGTTTCGAACGGGAAAAAATAGTAATATTTAATTCATTCTCTAAAGATTTTAGTGCCAAAGAAATCGTTGAAGGAGTCAAATATAATAATTGAGCAGCTGCGTTAATCGAACCTGTTTTTTCAATCGAAATAACATATTTAAGTTGCTGTAAATTCATATTTTTTCTCCTCTCTAGCGCCTAGCTTATTTGTTCCTATCATACATGAAAAATAGAAATTTCTCCATTTATCCTTATTCAAATTTTTTCTCGTGGTAATTTTAGTGGGCTGGCCTCTAGCCAATCTTGCTCACACTGATAGACTGAAATTTTTTTGTACACATTTTCTTCTGGGCCAAGGAAAAGATTCTGTTCAAAAAATAATGCTTCCGCTTTTGAAAAGTGATAGATTTGCTCAACCATTTTGACAATCTCTACCTGATAATCATCCCAGACGGCTTTTTCTGAACGCCCTTTTTTGAGTTGATTTTTTTGTGAACGAAAGCTTCGAAAAAATCGGTTACTGGAAAATAAATGTTTGTTTTTACTAGCCATTCATACCTCTCCTTAAGCTGTTTGTGCAGAAAAGTCCTTCAGAGCTGCTTCAACTAAAGCTTTACTTTTTCTTACAGCATTTAAATACTCTTTTTTAACCGGCAATGAAATACCACAACCTGTCGTTAGAATGATTTTTTTCCCCTGAGAAGCTTGGATTGCTTCATAAATTTGATTACGAATCGCGTTTAGATTGCCTTTTTGAATCGTATCTTCGCTTAATCCGGCAGCGATTGTTTTTCCAGACAGATGAATTGCCTCTGAAATGGTTGGTAAGGTTTCGGTCGAATGCCAATTAAAGACTTGCGTTGGGTAATCTTTAAATAAATCAAAGAAGATATTCTTCCCATGTACGTGCACTACATTGAACCAACCTCTTTCAGCAGATGCCAGTACGCGCAAATCGTATGGTTTTCCAAATATTTCGTATTGTTCGGTTGTAAAATGATCAAAAGAACCTAATTGTGTTGCAAAGAAAATACCGGCTGCCCCGCGACTGATTGCTTCGTCGGTCAGCTTCTGTGTTGCTTTCGTAATTGTTTCCAATGCATGAAAAATTGGCTGTGAATCGGCTGCCAAAATATAGGTTTCAAATTGAGAACCCAGTAGTTTCTTAAGTGTAGTCAGTGGACTGAAAATCGTAAAAATAATGGGAACTTCTTTTCCTACCTCTGCAAAAACAAGCTCCAATGACTTCAATTCACGCGCAAACACGGGACTATCCACAGTTAACTCTGCTAATTGATTCAATTCTTCATAAGAAGAAATAGGTGACTGAACAATTTCGGCTTTGCCGCCTTTAGGAATTTTGGCATAATTTGCAAGAGCACCATAGCCTTCAACCGAATACATCCCATTACTCATTAACTTGATAAAATCTAAATCATAATCGCGATAAAATTCAATTGTCTTTTTTGCTAGTTCTTCGGGTATAAGGTCAATTTCTGGAAAATGGTGCCAAAAGGAATAGGGAATTTGCTCCACTTTTTTTCCAGCTAAGACATTCTTTAAATTTTCGATTTTTGTCATGATAATCCTTCTTTCTTTTTATTTTTTCCAATCATTTAAACGTACTTCATACCTGCCAATCACAAACGTCAGACCGCCACAAACGACCCAGTAAACACACGCGGCAGTAAAGTAAGAGAGTACTTGACTATTCTGTAACGCAGCAGTTAATTTGGCTGCGGCCAAAATATCGACAAATCCCACCGCAAAGCCTAAAGACATGGCTTTAATTAACTTGACAAAGGAATTTAAAAAAATAGGAATTGCAGTTGCCAAAACTTGTGGGCCAATGATCCGCCAGTAAACATCAAATTTTTTATAGCCAATCGAATAGGCAGCATCTAGCTGATTTTTGTCAATCGATTTCAATAAGCCTCGAATATTTTCCGATTGAATAGCCGTTTGATGGAGTGTAAAGCAACAAATAATTATCAGCCATTTTGGTATATTCGCCTCATTAAATTGCCAATTATTTAGCGTAAACATCCAAGTAAACGCTTTGGGAATAATACTTGAAATAATAAATAAATTGATAATTAACGGAACGGATCGCATATAAGATACATAACATTCACCAAGTTGGCTCAATACGATTATTTTTTTCTGCCTAATAAGTGCGAATAGCAGTCCGCCAATCACACCTAAGATTAAAATTGTCAAAGCTAAAAATACTGTTTCGGGAAAAACCAACGCAATGCTTTTTACTGTAACGATAACATCCTGAATTTTTAATTCCTCCCTCAACAGCGTTCATTTCTTCTCACTCACGTCAGCAGATGCGCGCCCATTTTTTTCTCAATTCGTCTAATAATTTGATTCATCAGCAAAATGATTGCCCAATAAATGAGCGCAATTACAAGATAAACCTCCAGCTTATTCATCCCATAGCGACTACTAATTAAAATATTTCCTCTTGACATCATATCGACCAACCCGATGGTAAATAACAAGGATGTATCCCCAAATAAGTCGATTAAGGCATTCCCGTACATCGGCAAAACAACTGGAATTAATTGAGGAATAATAATCCGGCTATTTTTTTGAAACTTGGTCATTCCAATGCTTGCTGCGGCTGCGTGTTGTTCTGAATCAATCGTTTGATATCCTGCACGAAAAATTTCGGTAATCCCACCTGCATGATAGAGTGACAGTGCTATTATTGAAAAACCAAATTTCCCAATAAAATTTAAGTCAATTCTAACCAGCTTAAACAAAAAGGGAATCCCAAAATAAATAATCAAAATATGGATCAAACCCGGATTACTGCGCATAAATGACACAAAAATTAAGGTCATCGTTCGGATTGTTTTTTTTTGACTAAGAACAGCAGTGGTTAAAAAAATACTAAGTAGTAATCCAAAAACCGCCGATGTGATAAAAATACTAATTGTAATGGGTAGCATTGCAATTAATTTAGGGAACGCTTCTAAAACATAAGACAGTTTCATGAAATACCTCTTTCAATTTCTTAGTCTTCCGTTATTTTGTAATCAAAAATATTTTCGCCATACCATTTTTCAGAAATTTTTGCGAGCTTCCCGTTTTCTTTTAAGTCTTTCAACGCTTGATCAACAGCCTTTTTGAAAGTTTTTTGATCTTTACCAAGTAAAAAATAGGTACCATTTACTCTTATTGGGTCATCTGCCGCTTCTACAGATAAATTCAAGCCTTTGATCGTGTCTCCAATCCCTGTGTTATCAGGAGAAACCAGCGCGTCGTAGGTGCCGTCTTCAATCCCTTGAAGTTTTTCCGCTGTTGTCGCATTTTCACTCGTTTGAATGGTAATTTTCGCATCTGGGTGTGCAGTATTGTACTCTGTTAATAAATTAAAAATTCCGCCATTGGGTGTTACCGGCGCCACCTTTTTACTAACTAAGTCATCCAAGCTATTGATCGTTGAGCCTGCCTTTCGAAATAGCTTGATCACACTGGCGCCAGATGTTTCATCCGTCAACAAATAATTTGCTTCTCGATCTTCAGTTTTATATAAACCACCACCAATTAACGCATACTTACCCGAATCGACTCCAACTTGAGTTGCATCAGCTCCAACCGCTTCAATTGTGATATCGTACCCGTTCAGTTTCTTATCAATTTCCTTTAAAACATCGACCTCGTATCCTTTCAATTTGCCATTTTCATCTGTGTAGCTCAACGGATTTGAATCGTTCTCAACTGCGACTGTAATTTTTTTAGCCGTTGTACTTTCTTTGTTAGTACCCGCCGCCGAATTGCCACAACTCGCTAATAGAACAATGCCAAATACCAACCCAAATGTGATGATCGCTTTTTTCATTCTTTTCCCTCCATTTTTTATCTCATGCGCCGACGGGCTCTCTAAATTGGTTAATAAACTCTCTTGTTCGCTGTTTTTTGGGCGCATCAAACAGCTGGTCCGGTTCACCCGTTTCAACAATTTCACCGTGTTCCATAAAAACAATTCGTGAAGAGACTTGCCGAGCAAACTCCATTTCATGGGTCGCTAAAATCATTGTCATTCCTGTTGTCGCTACTAGTTTAATAACATTTAATACTTCTCGTGATCTTTCTGGATCCAAGGATGATGTTGGCTCATCCAACAATAAGACTTTTGGTTTTAGTGCTAAGGAACGAGCAATGGCAATTCGCTGTTGTTGTCCACCAGATAATTGATGTGGGTAATGATTGATTTTTTCTACTAGTCCCACTTTTGCAATTTCTGCTTCCGCAAGTGTACGCGCTTTAACTTTCGGTATTTTCTGAACATAGACCAATCCTTCCATCACATTTTCAATTACCGTTTTATGTTTAAAAAGATTATAATTTTGAAAAACCATTGCCGTTTTTCTTCTTAACTGAATCACTTCTTTTTCTTTTTTCTGCGCGCAATGAATCTGCATATCATCAATTGCCACCGTACCTTCATCCGCGTACTCTAAAAAATTCAAGCATCGCAATAACGTCGTCTTGCCCGTTCCACTTGGTCCAACTAACGTAATGACTTCCCCAGATTCAATGTGCAAATCAATGTTATGAAATACAAGATGGTTGTTAAATTTTTTTGAAAGACCCGTAACTGATATCAACGTCATCCTCCCTTTCTTTTTGATTATTCAAAAGTATAGCACACTATAATCACTGTCGATATTTCAAATATATCAACAAATATCGTTAAAATCTTTTAACACATCTATTCGAAATAGTTTGCTAAAATGAACCAATCAATAACAAATAGTTATTCAATTTATTTAATTAGAACAACGATTATTTTTTAAATAAATTTTTAGTCAATAAAAATAGAAGAGAGAACTTAAATCGTCCCACACGATTTTTTGTTCTCTCTTCTTGTGTTTTATTGCTGAGCTTTTTTGCTGTTGATTTTACCTATTCATTTGCGTCTCAATCATTCATGCGCACGTTTTCTTTCTTTTGGCAAATCGGATAAATCATCTTTAAGTAGAATTTCCATTTCTGATGCTAGTTTATCAAGGATGTTTCTAAAAGCTGCTTTTTCCTCTGGAGTAAGAATATCTAATACGATTGACTCAAATTCATTTTCACGATCGTTTTCGATTGCCTCTTTGCCACTTTCAGTTAGCTCAATGAGCATAACACGTTTATCTTGTTCTGATTTTTTTCGCTTAATAAAACCTTTCTTTTCGAGCTTACCGATCATTTCGGAAGTCGATTGAGGTCTCATCTTTACTCTTCTCGCTAGCTCTCTTTGCGTTATACTGGGCTGCTCCTTTAAAATAGTTAAAATCTGTCCTTGGCCTTCAAATTTACGCCCAAACCTAGGCGCCCTTTTCTGTTTTTTTTTCATATAATAGTGCAACAAAAAATTAAAATACATATACTTATCTGCTAATTTTTTATTCAATTGATCCTTTTTAGTCATCACAACTACCTCCTCTTCTCTATTTTATCAGGTGCCCGTAAAAAAACCAAATAAAACTATTGACTTTTTATTCAGGGTACCTTAGGATATATAAAGTCAGGGTACCTGAATAAATTAGATAGGAGTTATCATTATGTTAAAATTTATCAAAAAATTAGGAATAAAAGGCGCTACAATCGCAATTTTTTTCCTATTGATCCAAGCATTTTGTGATTTATATATACCGACCTTAACTGCCCACATGATTAATGAAGGGGTTGTGGGTGAAAATATTCCTGCTATTCTAAAAATTGGTTTGGTGATGCTCGGTTTTTCAGCAATGAGCTTTGTGGCTGCTTTGTTAAACACCTACACCTCAGCAAAAATAGCTTATAAATTAGGAGCCAAGATTCGCAGAGAGGTTTATCAGAAAACAGTATCTTTCTCAAAAGTAGAGATCGATTATTTTGGCACTTCTTCGTTAATCACAAGGGGCACAAATGATGTCACCCAAATGCAGTTACTGATAGAAATGGGATTAAAATTTCTCATCATTGCACCCCTCTATTTAGTTGGCGGAATTTTTCTTTCTTACCGTCTAAGCCCCAGCTTAACGACTCCTTATATTGTGATTGTGCCGATTATTTTTCTGATCACTTTCGTACTATTTCACTTTGCTAATCCACTTTTTGAAAAAATGCAAAAAAATATTGACAGACTAAACCTGATTTTCAAAGAAGGTCTGACCGGCTATAAGGTTATTCGGGCATTTAATCAAGAAAGTGTTGAATACAATCGTTATCGGCTAGAAAATGAAAAATATACAAAAACAGCGATAAAATCCAATGTTTTACTCATTTTCTTAATGCCATTTGTCACTTTTTTCGTTAGCCTTGCCGCAGTAATCATCACTTGGTTAGGTGCAGGGTTAATCGATACCGGGACGCTTCAAATTGGCACACTAATCGGTGTTGCCGCCTATACTACACAAATTTTAATGGGCATCGCACTTATTACAAACATCATTTCTTCCATTCCTCGAGGCAGAGTTTCTGCCAAAAGAATTAATGAGGTTCTCGATAAACCACTCGAAATAAAAGAAGGGACATTACCTATGTTGGAAAATCCAACGCAAGAATTACTTTCTTTAAAAAATGTTTTCTTCACCTATCCTCATGCTGAAAAAGCGGCACTGGAAAATATTAACTTTGACGTACAAAAAGGCGAAACAGTTGCTATTATTGGCAGCACTGGTGCTGGCAAAACGACACTAATTAACTTGTTAAATCGGTTTTATTTAACCAACGCTGGCGAGATTAAATTCGGTCAGGAAGCGATCCAAAACATCAAAAAAGCAGAACTTTATCGGCAAATTAGTTTCGTACCGCAACAAAACACCTTATTTTTTGGAACTGTCCGAGAAAATTTAAAAATGGCGGATCCTACCGCATCTGATCAAGATATTTTGTGGGCAGTTGCACAAGCAAATGCCACTGACTTTTTGTTTGAAAAGCAGGGATTGGAGACCTTGGTAGAAAAAAATGGTGCTAATTTTTCTGGTGGTCAAAGACAGCGTTTGTGCCTTGCCCGCGCGTTTTTGAAAAAAAGTTTGCTTTATATTTTTGATGATTCTTTTTCCGCAATTGATTTCAAAACCGATTCACTGATTCAAAAAAATTTGAAAACTAATTTTAAGCCTGCTGCAAAGATTATTGTCGCCCAGCGTATTGCCACAGTCAAAAATGCCCATCGAATTTTAGTTTTAAATAAAGGCCGCATCGTAGGGTTTGATTCTCATGATAACCTTGCAAAAAATAATACGATTTATCAAGAAATAATGGCCTCACAAACCGAGGAAAAGGCGGAATATAAACATGCAAATGACTAAAAAAAATACTGATGAAAAAAATATATG
>JAATGB010000154.1 GCA_015654945.1 Lactobacillales bacterium
GAACGAAGCCGATGTGATCAGGCTGTTTAAAGAAACTGAGCGTGCTTTCGGCACGCTGGATATTTTAGTAAATAACGCGGTATATCAGGGGTATGCGCCTATTGAACAAATTTCAGCAGAAGAATTTCGTAAAAGTTTTAACGTCAATGTGTTAGGGCCTATATTGACTATTCAGTCAGCGCTGAAACTTTTCGGCGATAAGGGCGGAAACATCATCAATATCAGTTCGGGTGCAAGTAAATACCCTCTTCAAAATGCCTCATTATACTCTTCAACTAAAGCGGCACTTGATGCCTTCACGATTGCTTTATCTAAGGAGTTAGGTATTAAAAACGTTCGTATCAACTCTATTTTGCCGGGCGCTACGGACACGGAAGGCGCAGCCAGCGCGGGCGTCACTGCCGGCAGTGAGTATGAAAAGATGTTTGTCGAAAAAACACCGCTTGGCCGTAGAGGCCAGCCCGCCGATATTGCGAAAGCAGCAGTATTTCTGGCTTCAGATGACGCAGCCTGGATTACCGGTGAGCAAATTTCCGTGTCGGGTGGTATGTACGGTTTTTAAAATCGTAATCCCCAAAAATGAAACTCAATAAGAAATATCAATGATTGGCGGTGGTTTTACCAAACCACATAATACTTTTTTTAATAATAAAACTATGAAATTAATAGGCATCCTTGGAGCAGGGCATATCGGCAAAGCCGCAGCTGCTCGATTTTTGGCCAATGATTTTCAGGTCCTGATCAGTAACAGTAAGGGACCTGAAACCCTTACCGATATTGTCTCACAACTGGGAACCGGCGCAAAATCTGTAACAGCGGCTGAGGCTGCTGCAGCGGATATTATTCTAGTAGCAGTACCCTGGACTAAGGTCAAGGATCTTACCAAACTCACGGACTGGAACGGAAAGATCGTGATCGACGCCACCAATCGTTTAGAATATGGTGCCGGAATTGAAGATGGCGGACTAGCATCAAGTGAAGTTGTGCAAAATTATTTACCGGGCGCGAAGGTCGTTAAAGCGATGAATACCCTCTCAGCCAAAGTACTTGCCGCAGATCCGTCTGTTGGAAATGGAAAGAGGGTTCTTTTTATTTCCGGCGATGATAAAGATGCGAAAGCCATCGTGAGCGGAATTGTCAGTAAAATCGGCTTTGCGCCCATCGACCTCGGCACGCTTGCAGCCGGTGGTAGATTACAGCAGTTTAATTGGCCGTTAAACAGTCAGAATTTTATTAAGCTTTAAGCGCACAGGGGCTTTTCGGAACAGGATATAGAAAAATCAGTGTCTTTCTTAAAATTGAAATTACGTCGCGAGATTTGAACGTATATTCAGTCACAGTTGACAAATCAGTTACACAGACCGGGTATTAGCAATTTGTAACTTAAGTGGACTTTTGATCACTATTACTTTTAAATAAAAAGAAGGTGATATTAATTAATTACCCTTTCGAGTTATCCAGGATGCTAGTCTTTTAATTAAATGACTGTCTGAACTCCAAAGGCGAAACATTTGTCTTTGTCTTGAAAAGTTTACTGAACGACTGTGAATGTTCAAAGCCCAATTCATAAGCAATTTCCGAAACGGATAGATTTGTAGTTGATAATTTTTCTTTGGCTTTTTCTATGACTGCATTCTGTATGTATTGTTGTGTGTTTAGTCCTGTCAATGAACTCAACATATCACTCAAATAGCGTTGCGATAGCTTTAATTCTGTGCTGATATATTTGACGGATGGCAAACCGTTTTTCAGACTGTTTTCTTCTTCAAAATAGTTGTTTAAAAGTTTGTCCAAAGAAGTTATGATGTCGTGATTGATTGCTTTCCTCGTAATAAATTGTCTGTTGTAAAAACGATTGCTGTAATTCAATAACAATTCTATTTGCGACACCAAAACGTCCTGGCTGAAACTGTCAATATTATTGTCTAATTCATTGGCTATTGAAGCAAATAAATTGGCTATAGTTTCCTTTTCTTTTGCCGATAAAAATAAGGCTTCTGAAACATCGTAAGAGAAAAAACCATATTGACTTATTGTGTTCCCTAATGGATATTTTCGTATAAAGTCCGAATGGAAATACAAAGCAATACCTTCATAGCTTTCTATGTCTTCTGGTGGATAAACGATTTGTTTTGGCTTCAAAAATGCTAATCCGCCTTCTTCAAAATCGTAATATGCTTGTCCGTATTTTATTTGTCCTATGAATGTAGGCTTAAAGGAAATTTTGTAAAAATCGAAACTTGTTTTTTGCCCTATTGGAAACATTTCAATCGAAACATTATTGTAATCAACCAATGCAACCAATGGGTGCAATGGCGCAGGAAGCCCCAATACCCGCACAAGTTGCGATATACTTTTAATATGATTTATGTTAGATTGTCGTTGCATTTTTTTGGTTACAAATGTAATCACTTTATTTGACATATTCTTTCGCCTGCGGTCTAAGGTTCTGTGTGCAAGATCATTACTTGTCTTGCACACACACCTCCTAGTTGCTCACACTTGGTGCAGCTTTATGATCTATCTATTTGTTTTTCTAAAACTTCGGGATAGCGGTCACCCACAAGTGTAATTCCATTTACTGTTGTTTTGATCTTTGCAAGTTCATCAGCTGTTAGTACAATATTTGTACTGCCAATGTTTTCCTCTAAACGATGCAATTTTGTAGTTCCTGGTATTGGTGCTATCCAAGGCTTTTGAGCTAAGATCCAAGCCAATGCTAATTGTCCAGTTGTAACATTTTTTTGGTTAGCAATCTCGGAAAGTGCGTCCACTAGAACCAGATTGGCTTTGATGTTCTCTTCGCTGAAACGAGGAATGACATTTCTGCGGTCGGCATCCGCTAATTTTGAGTTTATTGTACCAGTGAGGAAGCCTTTGCCCAAAGGACTGAACGGAACGAAACCAATTCCTAACTCTTCTAATGTTGGTATGATCTCATTTTCGGGTTCACGCCAAAACAAAGAGTATTCGCTTTGTAATGCTGTTACAGGTTGAATTGAATGTGCCTTGCGAATAGTTTTTGCACTTGCTTCCGATAAACCGAAATATTTTACTTTACCCTCTTGTATCAAGTCTTTTACTGTACCTGCAACATCTTCTATTGGGACATTTGGGTCAACTCTGTGCTGATAAAGTAAATCAATGTAATCTGTTTTTAATCTTTTTAAAGATGCTTCGACTACTGCTCTGATAGTTTCGGGTCTGCTGTCTAAACCTGTTGTTGGTCTGGCATTTTTACAACCAAATTTTGTTGCTATAACAACATCTTTTCTATAAGGCTGTAATCCTTCTCCAACAATTTCTTCATTGGTGTAAGGTCCGTAGGCTTCTGCGGTATCAAAAAATATGATACCCCTTTCAACTGCGTTGCGCAGTAATGTTACGGCATCTTTTTTATCAAGACCTTTGCCATCCAAAAAGTTTAAACCCATACAGCCAAAACCTAATGCGGAAACTTCTAATCCGCTATTTCCTAATTTTCTTTTTTGCATAATTCTTTTTTAAATTGTTTTTAAAACTGACTTAAATCTCAAGTACAAAATTCCTGATTATGGTTCTATTAAAAGTAGCCCAATTGGTAATTGTTGTAGTTTAATTTTCAAATGTTTTAAACACTAAAAAAGGTCTTATCATAAATCTATACTAACCTATCTTGCAACGGAAGACGAAGACATTGTAACACCGATGTCTCAGGTCTCAGAACTGTTATGATAACAAAGATTTGATTGTTAACAGGCGTTTTTAGAAACAGAACTTATATTTCCAAGAAGTA
>JAATGB010000179.1 GCA_015654945.1 Lactobacillales bacterium
ATCGCTTCTAAAATCATCAACGGTTGATTTTCGGTAACCGGATCCCCGACATTCACTAAAATTTTTAGAATAGTTCCTGGCATCGGAGAAAGCATTGCATCCGCTCCGGCTTGCGTAATCGCCGGCTCTGGTGCTGCAGGTGTTGCTGCAGGTTTAGGTATTTCTGTTGCTTCTGGTACCGGTGCTGTTGTCTGGACGGGTGCCTCAGACAATATGGGCTGTGCCACACCACCAATTTCTTCCATTTCGACTAAATATTCTTTGCCATCAATTGAAATTTGAAACTTTCGTAACATGATTCTTACCTCCGTATTCTATTTTTTCGTTGCAATTCGCTGGACAATAAAATGCTGATCCGCCTCGTTTCCAGCCGCCACACTGGCTACGATGAGTGAAACGAGCTTCGCTTCAGGATTTCGTTGCATAATCTTTTTTACGATAAATTGGCTCGCCGGCTGCTCACCCGTCGCAATTGCAGTCGCGATGATACTAACAAGCTGATAGTCCTTAGAGCTAGCTTCTATATAAGCCGGAATTGTTTCCCATTTTTCTGCTGCTTCTTTTTCAGCGGTAATTTTTATAACTGGCTCTGCCAATTCAGGCTGTTCATGCGCTTTTTTAAACAAACGGGCTACTATTCCCATGCCATTACTCCTTTCCGTTTTTTCCTTCTCTTTCACATTATAGTAAGAATGGACCAATTCGGGAGGTTTAATTTGTTAGTTATTGTTTTTTCTCTGTTTTGATTTTCCTAAAAATTGAAAAAAAACAGCTTAACCCGCTATAAATCAACGTTTTAACCTCGTTAAGATTTTGTTAATATCTTGTTAAGCATTTGCTAAGAATAGCTAGACCAAATTGTTTTTTTCCTGTTTTTTTCTTCATTCAGGCTATCTTCTAAATAAATAATTGCTTATTCTAGACACAGCAAGCAGAACAAATTTTTTTGTCACAATTCGCTTGTATCTTTGCACCACACTTGTTCGTATTTTTTATTGTTATCCGTTGATAACGCTTACACAAACGCTCATCAATTTTATTTACAGAAAGGAAGGAAACTATGTTATTAACAATTTTATCTTACGCCATGATTATTATCTTTATGTTTGTCATCATGAAAAAGAAAATGTCTCCATTTACTTCTTTAGTCGTCATTCCAATCGTCTTCACTCTCGTTGCAATGATTGCTGGCGTATCAAAGAAAGGCAATATTGGTGATTTTGTCTTAGAAGGTATTAAAACAACTTCTAATACAGGAATCATGCTACTATTTGCAATTTTGTATTTCTCCATTATGTTAGATGCTGGCTTATTTGATCCAATTACCAAGAAAATGATTCACTTCGCCAAAGGAGATCCCATGAAGGTCTTGATGGCAACGGCAATTGTTGCAGCGACTGTCTCTTTAAATGGGGATGGCACAACAACAACATTAATTTGCTGTTCTGCTTTTATTCCAATTTACAAAAAACTGAATATGAAAATGATGAATTTAGGTGTCTTGATTATTTTACAAAACACGATTATGAATCTATTGCCTTGGGGCGGTCCGACTGCTCGCGCAATGGCGGTCTTAAAGGTAGATGCAGACATCTTAACTTATCTTGCACCCGGTATGATTTTATCTGTTTTATATGTTATTTTCTTTGTCGCTCGCCGCATGGGTAAACAAGAGCGAAAACGGCTGGGAATTACGGAATTATCCGATGCTGAAATCGAAGAAATGACCACGGTAACGGATCCTGAAACGTTAGAAATTAGACGACCAAAAAACTTCCTTTTCAATGGATTATTAACGATCGTTTTAATTGCTTGGCTTGTGGCAAGTTCATTTATCAGCTCAATTGCCCTACCGCCATTACTCTTATTCCTAGTTGGAACATGTATCGCCCTAATGGTGAACTACCCCATACTGAAGGATCAATCTGCGCGAATTGGCGCAAACGGCGGCGACGCGGTGCAAGTCGTCATCTTAGTTTTTGCTGCAGGTGTCTTTATGGGCCTTTTCCAAGGCTCAGGCATGGCTGAAGCATTAGCGAACAGCTTTACTCAAATTATCCCTAAACAACTCGCTGGTTTCTGGGGCATCGTGATTGCCTTAATTTCCGCTCCAGGTACCTTCTTTATTTCAAATGATGGTTTCTATTTCGGGGTGCTTCCAGTATTAGCGGAAGCTGGTCATGCTTATGGATTTACAAGTATGCAAATGGCTCTTGCTTCTCTTATGGGGCAAGCATTCCATCTATTGAGCCCTCTTGTTGCCTTTATCTATCTATTACTACGTCTAACTGGCTTAGATATGGGGCAATGGCAAAAAGAAGCTGCGAAATATGCACTGGGTATTTTCGTCATCTTTATCGTAACGATTGTGCTACTTGGACATATGCCTCTTTATATTCCACAGTAAGAAAAAATAGGCTGTGCCTTGAGGGAGTCGGATCGTTACAAGTGATCGCGGCTCTCTTTTAATTAATTGGAATCCGTGTATATATTTTTAGTTGGACCAGAGAATAAGGAGAATAAAATGAGGAGTATCGTGGAAGCTGTACGCAAAAATTTAGATTTAACCCAAAATAAAACATTGAATATTTTACTTTATGAAGCATTTCGTAAAACAATTATTTTAGGAGACATTCCGGCAGACACCCGCATTAATGAAAAAGTATTTGCCGAAGAGCTAAATGTCAGTCGCACCCCAATTCGTTTGGCAATGAAGCAATTGGTAAACGAGAAATTAGTCGTACATGTCCCCAAAGTGGGCATCGTGGTAAAAGGGATTCGGATCAAAGATGCCTATGAAATTTATGCGATTCGTAAATCTTTAGATACACTTGCAACGATTAAAGCAATGGATCAGATGACAGCGGAAGATTTTGTCGAACTAAAGGCTTTACTCGAACGGGGAGAAGCGTTTAACCGAGCAGATCAAACGGAAGATGTTTTACAAAATTTTTCTGATTTCAATGCATTTATTTACGAAAAAAGTCAAATGCTGCGGTTAAAGTCGATTGTTTTAGAATTACAAGCCTATCTGGTTTATTTTCGTGACATTGCGATTCGTTCCTCTAAGCGTCGCGACAAAGCACTTGAAGAGCACTGGCTCATTTATCGTGGCATGAAAACCAAAAATAGCGAACAAATCACCTTAATTACGCATGAACATTTGGATCGTTCGCTTCAATTTATCTTAGCAGAAATGGAGCGTAGAAAAATTGACTAATTCATTCCTTGCTCCACTAATTGCTCGTCTTGCTGAAAAAGCCTTACTTTACGAAGTTGCGCTCAGCCCCAAACCAGGTTTAGTAGATCGACATACCAATGGGGCACATGAAGACATGAATTTTTTGACCTTTCTAGATAGCATTGTGAGCCTGACCCCTTTTTTTCAACAGTATTTTGAAGCTGGCTTTCGTCACCAAGGAACGCTCACCGCGCTTTTTAATCAGTTGCGTAAAATAGGGATTACTGCCGAAAAAGCCATGCTTGCTGCAACAAAAAACACAAATACGCATAAAGGTGCTAATTTTTCTCTCGCCGTGATTTTAGGCGCAACAGGCTACTATTTACAGAAGAAACAAAACGTCCGCTTCCCTTTAACACCTGAAGATAGCCAAGCCATCTTGGTGCTTACCAGCCAGATGACCCAACAATTAGTCAAAGAAGATTTCCAACACTTGCAACAAAAAAAGAAATTGTCCTACGGTGAAAAGCTTTATTTGGATCAAGGTATAACCGGTATTCGTGGTGAAGCTGCAGCTGGCTATCCCAGTTTATCTCACCAGCTGCTTCCTTTTTTGAGAAGTGCTGACAAACAAGACATAGAAGAAACTCTTTTACGCGCGTTACTCTTTTTAATGAGCGAGGTCGAAGATGGTAATCTTTTACATCGCGGTGGCGTCCAAGCTTGGAAAGAAGTAAAAGCAGAAAGCAAAAAAATCCATCAAGCAACTCTTCCCAAAAAAAAATTACTTGATGAACTAGTAAAATATGATAGAATTTTAACGAATCGTCACCTTAGCCCAGGTGGTTCGGCAGATCTTTTGTCTTTGGGCATCTATTTCGCTCAGTTAGAAGGACTGTTTTAATCTCCTTGTGGTAAAAAGGTATAGCCCAGACCCCAAACCGTTTTAATATAACGCGCTTTCTTGGGTTCGTCTTCAATTTTATTGCGCAGATGATTAATAAAAACCATAATTGTATTCCCATCTCGTTCACAATCATTCCAAACACTTTGATAAATTTGAGCTTTGGAAAAAACTTGATCCGGATTCTCCATGAAAAATTGCATTAACTTCGTTTCTTGTGAAGAAAGTTTAATCAGCTTTTCTTTTTTGTATAATTGATAGCGCGCCTTGTCAAACTGGAAATCTCCCGCTAAAATTTTATTTACCTTGGGAACAGCTTGATGTTTTTTTAAGACTTGTCCGCGGTCAAGGGTTGCCACGACCTGTGCTTTTAATAAGCTAGGTAAAAACGGTTTGGTGATATAATAGTCCGCACCCATTTCGAGCCCAGCAATAATATCTTCTTCATTTTTCTTTCCGCTTAAAAAGAGAATCGGCACAATCGGATCTTGTTCTCGAATCATTTGGGCTAAGTAGTATCCATCGTTTTCATGTGCTAAACTAATATCTAATAAAAACAAATCAAATTTTACACGTGTCATGATATCGACTGTTTTTTCAACGGAATCACTTTGATAAATTAAAATTCCTGTTGATTGTAGTGATTTCCAGATGAGCCGCAGAATCGCCGGATCATCGTCGATAACTAAAATTTTTTCGTCTCTCAATTTCTTCCCTCCTATGTTATCTAGTGAAAAAGGAGTAACTTTAATGAAAAAACCATCAAATAAATGGCTTAGTATCGGAATAATAGGCGTAATCTGCCTAACGGTTTTAGGCATTTTAATTACGGCCAATAGCTACCGTACAACACAAAAGCATGCGATAAAAATGGGTGAAAACCAACTGGCAAAAATCAACGATTCTGCCATTAAAATTTTGCAGTTAGAAAT
>JAATGB010000200.1 GCA_015654945.1 Lactobacillales bacterium
GGTTGGACTTGTTGCGGTATTAGTGACAAGTATTTACTTATTTTATCTAGCTAAAAGTGCAAATGTGGAAACCTTGAAGGCTGGATTGTCGCAATCAACGAAAATTTACGATAAAGATGGCGATGAAGCCGGAACGTTATACGGTCAAAAAGGCACCTTTGTGGAACTAAATAAAATTTCAAGCAATATCAGCAATGCAGTGATCTCAACCGAGGACAAGCGGTTTTATGAGCATGGCGGCTTTGACGTGAAAGGAATTGGCCGGGCATTTTTAGGGATTTTGACTTCTGGGAAGATTTCTGGAGGCGGAAGCACCTTGACGCAGCAATTGGCGAAAAATGCTTATTTGACGCAAAAGCAAACCTTTGATCGGAAGGCAAGAGAGCTATTTTTAGCGATTGAAATTGAAAAAAAATACAGCAAAGATGAAATTTTGGAAATGTATCTCAATAATGCTTATTTTGGTAACGGGGTTTGGGGCGTGGAAGATGCTTCACATAAATACTTTGGCAAAAGTGCAGCAGAGGTCAGCGTAAGCGAAGCAGCTACTTTAGCTGGAATGCTGAAGGGACCAAGCTATTACAACCCGATTGACCATATGGACAATGCCCTTGCGCGACGAAATCTTGTACTAGGCTTGATGGTGGACAATCAAAAATTATCAAAAGCAGAAGCCACACAGGCGAAGTCTGAACAATTAACGTTGGTGGATAACTACAGTGAATCCACTTCTGCCTACCAATATCCTTATTACTTTGATGCGGTTATTAGTGAAGCAGAATCTGTTGCGGATATTTCTGAAAATGACATCTTAAATAAAGGATACAAGATCTACACATCCTTGGATCAAAATTATCAAAAAGCGATGGAGACATCTTTTGAGAATGATACGCTTTTCCCAGCAAATGCCACGGATGGAACGTTGGTCCAAGGAGCCTCCATTGCTATTAACCCTGATTCTGGTGGTGTGATGGCAGTTGTTGGCGGTCGAGGCGACCATGTGTTTCGTGGATTGAACCGGGCGACACAATCGAAAAGATCACCTGGTTCGACGATGAAGCCATTAGCGGTGTATACCCCTGCGTTAGAAGCGGGATATACGCCGAATGATATTTTAAAAGATGAGCCGCTTTCCTATTACAACGTCGAAAATTTCAGTAAAACCTATAGCGGTGAAGTTCCCATGTATCAAGCAGTTGCAGAAAGCTTAAATGCGCCTGCGGTTTGGTTATTGCATGAAATTGGGGAAGAAAAAGGGATTAAAAAAGTCGAAAAATTTGGCATTTCTTTGAGCAAAGAAGATAAGTACTTGGGGCTTGCGCTAGGGGGGATGACGGAAGGAACGACACCGCTGAAAATGGCTAGCGCCTACACGGTTTTTGCGAATGGCGGCGTGCAAAAAGAAGCACACTTCATTACCAAAATTGTCGATGCAGAAGGAACTGTTTTGTATGAAAATGAAGATGCAAGTAGTACTCGAGTGACTACGAAAAAAGTCGCAAATGAGATGACGAGTATGCTGCAAGGAGTATTTAGTTCTGGGACGGGAGTCAATGCGAAGCCTTATGGCTATACGGTGGCTGGGAAAACCGGGACGACAGAAAATGGTGACGGGGGGACCGATGCCAATGATCAATGGGTGATTGGCTATACACCAGATGTGGTCGTTGCGACCTGGATTGGGTTTGATCAAAGCAGTGATACGCATTATTTAACTGGAAGTAGTGGGACAGGTGTCTCGCCTTTATTTAAAGATGAAACGGAAAGGATTTTGGCCTATTCACCAGGAACTGCGTTTTCGGTTGCGGACGCAAGCCAACAAGCAACTGAAGGCTCTGATTCGACAACGACTGATGATAACAGTATTGGAAGCCAAGTTGATGATTTTAGCAATAAGGTCAAAAAAGGCGCAGAGTATTGGGGCGAAAAGGCCAAAGATGGTGCAGGCAAAGTCAAAGAAGGCTGGGATAAACTTTGGAATTCGATTACAGGAAATTAACTTACTGGGATAACTAGGTTTTTAAATAAAAAAATGATACAATAATGAGTGAAAGAAACGGTAAGATAACTAACAAAGGAGCGATTACTGATATGGCGATTAATATTTATGACAGTGCAAATCAAATTGAAAGAGAGATCCGTCAGCTTCCAGAATTTTTAGCATTAGTTGAAGCATTTGACAAAGTAAAAAATGAGACGGATTCTTATAAACTATTCAAAGAATTTCAACAGCTACAACAAACGCTGCAACAAAAACAAATGCAAGGCGAAGAATTTTCAGATGAAGATGCAAAAAATGCGCAAGAACTAGCAGAAAAAGTTCAAAGCTCTGATTTGATCAATGACTTAATGACCAAGGAACAAACCTTTAGTGTGATTATCGGCGATTTAAACCAAATCATTATGAAACCAATTCAAGAGCTTTATCAAGACTAATAATCCGTATAAAACGAGTAGCAATCGGAACTGTATCAAGCGAGAAAATACTATTGCATTCCAGTTTTTGGGGAATCAGTGGTATTTTTTAGCAAATGTAGGTACGTATAACGAAACTCTTTCTTTCATTCTAGTAAGCAGAATGCTCTTTTTTGGCAGTAAGAACGCAAACTTTTCTTGAATAAATCTATACAAGTAAGAAGCCGTATGCTAAAATACAAAATATTGTGACAGAAGAATGAAAAGGTGAGAGAATGGAAATTATTGAAAAAGCTCCGGCGAAGATTAATCTGGGATTAGATGTATTATATAAACGGGAGGATGGCTATCACGAATTAGAGATGGTCATGGTCAGCGTAGATTTATCGGATCATCTAACTTTTTCTTCCTTAGAAAAGGATGAAATCAAGATTGAAACGGAGAATAGTTTTTTGCCATTGGATATGCGCAATCATATCTACAAAGCAGCCATTGCGTTGAAGGAAAAATATCATATTCAGCAGGGGGTCCATATTTACCTAGATAAAAAAATTCCAGTGGCAGCGGGCTTAGCCGGCGGCAGTAGTGATGCTGCAGCGACATTACGTGGTTTAAATAAATTATGGCATTTAGGAATTTCTCAAGAGGAATTAGTTGCGCTTGGCGCAGAGATTGGATCGGATGTTCCGTATTGTGTGTGCGGCAATACCGCGTTTGTAACGGGGCGAGGAGAAACGCTTCACTTTTTACCGACGGTACCGCAGCGATGGGTTGTTATTGTGAAGCCGAGGCTAAGTGTTTCAACCGGAAGTATTTTTAAAGAGCTGCCGCTTCATTCGCTTGAACATTCAAACGTCAAAGGGTTAGTCGAAGCAATCCATCAAGGAAATTTTTCAGAGATGGTGAAAAATATGGGAAACTCCTTGGAAGCTACGACTATTACGAAGCATCCAGTAGTGGCCCAAATCAAGGAAAAAATGCTCCAGTTTGGCGCAGATACTGCTTTGATGAGCGGAAGTGGTCCAACCGTGTTTGCGCTCTGCGAAAAGTATTCAAGAGCCCAAAGAATTTATAATGGCTTAAAAGGTTTTTGTGACGAAGTCTATATTGTCCGAACGTTGAATAAGTAAACCAATCACACACTATTTTAGGAGACTTTGCAAAAAGCCTTAAAATTTTGTGTTTTTTTGCTTCAATTTAACTGGTATACTGAGTAGTAAGAATGACCGTTAAAAGAGGTGAAATCAGTGAGAAATCGAATGTATCAACAATTAGCGAAGGACATGTGCTGTCAGGTGGCAGAGGTGAAAAACTCAGAAAATAGGTTTATTACTGCGAACGAACACATAGAAGCGCGGCGGTGGCAGGCTTCACCCGTTCGAATTATTTGTTTGAATGATAAAGTGATGATTCGAAGTACCTGTGATGAATTAACACAAGAATTACGCGCTATTTATCAAGATTGTCAGGGTGAATGGTTTACTGAATTTGCGAATCTGCAAAAATTAAATGCTCTTTTGGCGAAATATCAATTTGAGATTACAGCCTGTTCACCGTATTTTTTCGCTGACAAGGTAACGAAAAGCCAAAAAAAACAAACGGATACCTTGGTTTGGTATGAGGAACACGAGCTTTTTCAATTTAAAGAGGATGAACGATTTTCTGAAGCTTTAGCATTTCGCAAAGATTGTCCGGATAAGGTAGCGGTAGTCATTGAAAAAGACCAGCAAATTTTAGGTATGGCGAGCGCAAGTGCCGACAGTTCGTTAATGTGGCAAATAGGTATTGATGTCCTGCCAGAATTTCGCGGTCAAGGAATTGCTCGCGTTTTGGTAAATGAGCTGAAAAATAAATTAATCCAACGACAAATTGTGCCCTACTATGGTACGGAGTTTTCGCATATTCATTCGCTGAACGTAGCCATTAGCGCAGGTTTTTGTTTTGGTTGGACCGAGATCATGACGAAGAAAGTAACAGAATAGCGTTGAGATTTTCGAGGAGGGATTATTTGAATAAACGACAATGGAGCAGTCAGAGAATCAGAATTTTTGTTGTTGTTTTTCTGCTCCTTTTTTTAGCGGCGTCCTTTTTTCTAAGACAGGATGCGTTTTTATATCAAAAAACAGTAGTACAAGTGGAAAAGGTGACTCAGGTTAAAAAAAATAATCAAACCGATGAGCATAATAACCAAGACATTCTGTATGAACAAAAGGTGACAGGAACGATTCAAAATGGCAAAAGCAAAGGGCAAAAAATTCAGTTAACCAATGACTATTCGTACTCACAGTTGAATGATCAATCACTGGCAAGAGGTGATCAAGTATTTGTTTCCCTTAATCAGACAACGACGACAGAAAAAATGGCAACGGGCGAAATTCTAGGCGTCAAAAGAGACAGTGCGGCGGTTTTAATGTTACTTTGCTTTATTTTCTTACTAGTGCTTATTGGTCGTAAAAGTGGAATTTACGCGCTGATTAGCTCGATTGTTAATGTGGTGTTATTAACAGGGATCATTACGCTCTATATTCAGATAGATGATACGCGTTTGCTCTATTTTACCATTCTTTTAACGTTTTTATTTACGCTCCTATCATTGCTTTTTATCAGTGGCTGGACAGTGAAAACGCAGGTGGTCACATTAGCTACTTTAATTAGTACATTTACTGCTTTTTTGTTTTCGGTTTTGGTTTTTTCTTTGTTTGATAATAAAGGGCTTCATTTTGAAGAAATGGGCTTTTTAACGCGGCCTTACTATGGCGTCTTTCTTTCTGGGCTGCTGATTGGCTCTTTGGGTGCTGTGATGGATGTGGCGATTACGATTATTTCTTCGATGTTTGAATTGTATGAAAAGGATCCTCAGATCGAGTGGCAGAAACTACGTGATTCTGGTTTGCATATTGGTCAAGATATTATGGGCGCCATGTCCAATGTCCTATTGTTTACCTATATTAGTGGATCTATTCCGGTGATCTTATTATATTTGCGCAATCAAATGTATCTTGGCTATTCCATTTCACTGACTTTGTCTTTGGAAATGGCGCGTTTTCTTGTGGGGAGTATTGGGATTGTTTTGACGGTGCCGATTAGTATTTATTGCTGTTTATTTTTTATCAAGAAGGGAAGGCGTAAGGAATGAATGTTCTGATTTGTTTAGCCTTCATCTTGTTTTTATTGATGCTATTGATTGGTCATGGAAAAGGTGTCCGCTCTTTTTTATCGTTATTCTTTAACCTCGCATTGCTTTTTCTGTTTGTGTACTTTGTTGCGGTGGGCTTTAATAGTATTGTGCTTGCGTTGCTAACGGGTATTTTAGCTAGTATGATTAATTTGTTTTATATCAATGGCTGGAATGATAAGACAATTGTTGCTTTTTTCTCGTCAATTCTGATCATTAGCGTTTTGCTTGTTTTTATTATTTATTGTGTGAATCAGGCAAAGATTCAAGGATTTAGCGAAGAAGAAATTGAAGAATTGAGTATTTTTTCGTTTTACATCGGTGTTAATTACGTGCATCTTGCAAGTGGAATTATTATATTGGGAACAATTGGTGCAATCAATGATACAGCTTTATCGATCGCATCCTATATGCAAGAATTTGCGGAGCATCATCCAACGATTCAAGGGAAAGAGTATTACCTTTCAGGAATTAAAATTGGACACGATATTCTAGGCACAACAACCAATACGTTATTTTTTGCTTTTCTAGGCAGTTATTTAGGTTTAGTGATTTGGTTTAAAGATCTTCATTACTCATGGAGTGATATTCTGAATTCCAAGGTGTTTAATTCAGAGTTAATCGCGCTATTATTTAGTGGAATGGGTGTCCTGCTCGTAATTCCGCTGACTGCTTACCTAGTTATGAAACGGCAAAAAA